>CAZITS010000375.1:0-5811 GCA_964542185.1 uncultured Pirellulaceae bacterium | reverse complement strand
GATTGATCGCGCGGGTGATCCGCTCGGCATCGATCGGCAACACCTGCCACCCGCCCGCCTCGGCATCGATCTCCACTGGCAGACGAAACTGATAGAAGTTGTCTACCCAGTCGTCGGCGGCTGACAACGGTTGAATCAACAGGGCGACGATCACAGGCAGCAGGCAGGTCGCCGCGCGGCAGGGCAAACATCTCACGGCAGGTAACTCCGGTGGAACTCAAAGTGCAATGGTCGCATCTGGCGTGCCGATCCTATCTGATACCTCCGCAGCAGCCAGTCGCTGAGAAAACATGCTACAGCACAGGGAAGTGTCCCGGGAGTGGCGAGACCGCGGCCCTCGTCAGCTGCAGCGACCAGCGGCCCAGATTCTTTCTGGACAAGTCGTACTGGCTTGTCCCAGGAGGAGAGGAACCCACCTGCCGCCTGGACGAACACAACATCACAACTGGGAATTGGGATGGGACGATGCGTTCGTCCTGCGCTGTTGGGTTTTCCTGGCTTGTCGTCGCGCGCAACGATGCCGCTGCCCAGGCAAACCGCAGCGCGCCGAACCGGTTCGCCTCCCCCCCACGCAGCGGGGCATGTGTAATTTCTGTCAATTTTTACACACCACACTTGCGCGGAATGGGCTCCAGCTATCCTAGACCCGCTGGATACGCACGCCTACTGCAAGTCGAGCCATTCCTTCCAGGGCCTGGCGGCACGATAGAATATTTCCCAATGTGTAGAATAGGACGTTTCCCAATTCGACTGATTCACCAACCGGTTGAATTGTCATGTCGAGGAGATTGCATCTGGAGCCGACATTGCAATGCAGCGTTTTCCCCACATCACCGAGTATGTCAATGAGCTGTTCAATCATGAACAACAACAATGGGACTACCGCTTCCTTCGTCCAGTCATCGTCTTTGTTTACTTTTTCTACCGTTGCATTGTCTTTCCTTTGAAATTCGTCTTCCATCGTTTCCCACTGGGTTGCGAAGGGTACCTGGTCGATCGCACCCTCGCCTTCGGCATGAAGTACCTGGCCCGTACTGAAGCAGTCGAACTGATGTTGAGGCATCTTCAAATTGAACCGTTGATTTATCGCCATTTGCTCTCGCACAGCCCACCGACGTCGATCCCTGCATCAGGCAAATACAATCACATCGGTGCCGACTTCAACGTGGAATCAATCCGCGAAGCCTATATGCACAACATGGTGATTGGCCACGATCAGCTCTCCTATGAACTTGGTGAGCGGTTTGACAAGAACGCATTCCTGGAAAATCTCCGCACGATCCGCACAGCCAGGCCCGAGGATCACGCACAGTTCAGCAAAGCAGCGCTGGAGGAGAATCGCCGGCACTCATTCCAGATACTCGGCCCTACGAATGTGGCAATCCTGGTCGTATTTGTAATTACCATATTTGCCGATCTGAAAACGGCCATGAAAGCTCTGAATTCGTTCGGTTCAGACTCAATCGTGCTCTGGTGCATGAAACATATCTACGCCGACCATCCGGCTGTCCTCTTGGATCTCGACTTCTTCATGCAAACTGAATCGAACCGCGGTCACTACAGCAACAGCCCCTTTTTCGCCAACCCCAACCAGTACCTGTACTACCACATTGTGTTTGATGAAGTCGTATACGAAATATTGAGGAACATCCCACCTGTTCTTTCATTACCCGCCGACAAGAGAACACCATGACCGTCTTTCTCACCAGCACCGGATCGTATCTGCCGGGTAAACCGGTCGAAAATCACCAGATTGAAGAATATCTCGGTACTGTCGAAGGAGAGCAGCAGATCCGTCGCCAGGTATTGGCGATGAACGGCATACAAACACGTCACTACGCGTTGGACTCGAACCAGGCAGAGACCCATGATGTTTATGAACTGGCCACCCACGCCGTGGCTGCGTGTCTTACGGATGTCCAGCCCCGCTTTCCGATCAGTTACCTCTCCTCTGGCACCACGTATGCACCCCTGTCCGGACCAGGACTCAGTTCGATCCTCCATTCCCAGCTGGCAAATTTGAATTTGATTGACAGCACACTGGAAATTAATTCGAACTCAGGGATTTGCGCTGCGTCAGCAACGGCCCTGGTCAACACATGCCGCGCTATCAAACTGGGAGAACACCGCTCCGCGCTCTGTGTGGGATCCGAGCAATCTACGCAGGCTCTCAAATCCGCTGCTTTTTCTCAGGTGTGCAGTCCTGAAGCCGGGGAAACGAATCTCCGGCGTTCCAGCTGGTTTTCAGCCGTCTTCCTGCGGTTCATGCTCTCCGATGGGGCGGGCGCCTGCCTGGTCGAATCGACACCCGCACAAGACCGACTCTCGTTTGCCTTCAACTGGAGTTATTCCAGGTCCTTCGCGAACGAGGCCCCGTTGTGCATGAAGTATGACACTCGCACAGCCCTGTTGAGCCAGGATGTTGACATCCTGAACCGCTACCTCTTTGCCTGCGCCAGGAAATTTGTCCCCGAAGCATTGGAACGCAACGAAGAAATACTGGATGACTACCACCTGGTGCTGCCACACATGTCCTCTTTTTTCTTCCGGCGAAAAATGGAACGGTTGATGCGCGATGTCTCGCATTCTGATAAGGAAACAGTCCCGTACTGGACTAACCTGCGCACGGCTGGCAACACCGGGGCGGCCAGCATCTTCATCATGCTCGATGAGTGTGCCCGCTCCCGCAATCTTTCAGACGGCGACCGACTTCTGCTCTTCATCCCCGAATCCGGCCAATTTAATTTCGTCATGATCAGTCTGACTGCCGTCCGCGGTTAATGGCTACGGAGGGAGCCGTGGGATTGCAGAAAAAACGCCTGGCCATCGTGGGATGTGGAAGTAGTGGACTGGTGACACTGAAGTACGCGCTCGACGCACTTCCGGACTGGAACATCACCGCTTTTGAAAAGTCTTCCAGTATGCGTGGCTGCTGGGGTCAGCCACCAGCAGGATTCATCTCGACCTCGACCAGATATACGACGCAGTTCGCTTGTTTCCCAGTCTTTGATGCACTCGTGCGCCGGCGGGGAAAAGGCGGCGATCGCTACCCTGAGTTTTTCCAGAACAGCGAGTTCGGAGATTATCTGGAACAGTTTGCATCCCGGTTTGGGCTCGCCGAACACGTTCGGTTGAATACCGAAATCCGCACGATCCGCAAACGGACCTCCGGTGAATGGGAGTTGTCGTTTGCCCAGGGAGAGCAGTCCAAAGTCCATTGTTTTGATGCAGTGGTTCTTTGTACCGGTCTGGCCGACGCGCCCAAACCGTTGGAATCGGAAGTACCCATTGTCGATCACCTGGACCAACTTGGAGAAATCACTGGGCAGAAAGTCGTGGTGATTGGAGGCGGCGAATCTGGGGTCGACGTCGCGCATCGCCTGGCAGATCCGCAGCGACAGAATCAAGTCTGGCTCTCCGTCCGGACGGGCATGCGAGTCAGCCCCCGATACCATCCCATTCGTGGCGTCCCGTCCGACTTCCTGCGAAACCGCCTGCTCCTGTCATTTGATCGACGACTTCGCAATCGACTGGGACAGACCTTTGTTGAGTTCCGTATGCGCTCGCAACAAGTCCTTGAAAAACTCTTTCCACCTCCAGCTCGCGACACCCGCGCACCCAACCGCTCCCAGGATGAAATCAAGAACGCCTGGAGTCTGCGGTTGACGCGAGCTGCTCGAGACGGCCTCTTCAATATGTATCACAACAAAAGTGATGACTTTCTGGACGCCGTAGCCAGCGGCAGAATTCGCATCGTTGGCGGTGCCAGCGACAAGTCCTGTCGCCGCTTCTATGAGTTTGGCTGTCGTGAGGTCACCAGCCTGGATCCCGATTGGATCGTGCCCGCCATCGGTTACCGTTCTCGACTGGAAGCATTTTCTGCAGGTACGATCCGTCTCCGCGATTTCTACCTGGGCATCAGCCACATCGATCAGGAAGGACTTTTTGCTGTCGGTTTCACGCGCCCTGTAATCGGCAACATTCCCTCAATTAGTGAAATGCAGGCACGCTATGTCGCTACCCGACTGGCAGGCAAGATTTCTGACCCACCCGACATCCGCGAGCGTCATCGGCAAAACCGAACGGAACTGGAACGCTGGTTCTCTAGCTTGGATACTGCAGAAGTTTATCCCGTAGAGATGTTTCCTTACTGCGATCAGATCGCCAAAGAACTGGGGTGCTACCGCGGGCTGCGCGCGTCCGGGTCGGTACGTGAATATCTGCGGATGTTATTGAGCCCAGCGACCACCTTGCACTATCAGTCTACTCGGTCTTTTGCAAACAGCGCGCCGATCCACATGCCGGCCCTGCTTATCGCTCTGCTGATTGCCTGCAAACCACTTGACTGGGCCTGTCGAGCCTGGTCGTTCCTGCGCCCGGCCCCGGCTGCCAACGCGCCGCACAACGAACACAAACCGGATCTGGAAACAGGGTAAATAAGCCGCACCATCAGCGACACACAAAACAGCAAGAAGGCGAGTACCGTCGAACGCCAGCAGGTGGGGTGCCGCTACCCAACTGCTACAAGATCGCCCATTCGCGTTGTTCTTACTGGGGCAAAGCCGCTCGCCAGAAGAAGCCTGTACTTCCCTCTAGCCGTGGACTTCAACTGTTTCTGCAACAGTATCAATTTGCGCCGCGTCGCGCATCAGAGAGCGGCTCCGGAATTGCGGCATCGGGAGACTCAAGAACCACGTCTTCAAAATGTACCAGGTAAAGGACTCACCGCGCAGGCGTGCATGGATCCTTGGCCTGTACCGACGATGCAATTCAGGCAGTTCACTCCAATGGGCCCGACCATGCAAGTGGTGGGCTGTATGCAAGCCGACATTAAACAAGAGAAGATTGATCAACCCTTCAAAGTTCCTGGCGAAATTGATGCGTGAATACCCATCCGCGTGGGCATGCTGCAGATAGTTAGACGCCAGTAGCCAATGCAAACCAAACAGCTGTGGTATCAACACAATAAGAATCCATTTTTGCCAGTCCACCGCTGCCAGAACGGCCCAGAAAACAAGCACCGCTGCGTATTGCATCAAACAATAGCTGAAGACTCGCCGGCTGTGGTGAAATAGTCGCCGCAGCCAACGAATGACACATGGAAACACAACCCAGAATGCCTGCAGTGGATGCAGAAGATATCCGACAACATGATTGGTATCACCGAATCTCCAGGTCCTGGTAATGTCTGCTGGACCATGCCGATGACGATGATGATTCGAATTGTGCGTCACATGGAAGACAAAGGTGGGGTGCCCCTGCAACAGCGTCAACCACATATCGGTCAGGCGGTTCAGCGAGCGGTTCGTCCACATGGTCAGGTGTGCATGATTGTGATGAACACACCCAACTCCCAGCGTCAAAAACAGAGTGGTGCCATACAGAACCCAGTGCGTCCCATACAGCCACTGCCAGACAAACAGCAATGTCTGAAGACTCAAGTACAAAAGTGCCTGCCAGTCTGCTTTGTGCCGTAGCATCTTCTTCCCTGCCCCGGAAACCAGATAGAGACGCGTTAGATAAACTGGATGAACGCAACCACAGGAGAACACCACACCAATGTGCGACCACACTGCGGACTCCGGATGGACTTCAGCGCAATGGCAATCACGCTGGCCACAAACATCGCAGCAATTTACTGATGCTAAAAAAGAGACCGTCCAAGCCAGGCTTCTTGAACTTTACACCATAGCTGGGATGAACTCGTGGTGAAACCGCGCATGTGGCCCCGCGTCTCGGAAAAAAACAGCCGTGTGTGTAGCGCGTGGTAACCGCATGGCTATTGGTGAGAGGAATCGATGCTGGTTTGGC
>CAZITS010000374.1:0-5824 GCA_964542185.1 uncultured Pirellulaceae bacterium | reverse complement strand
CGGCGACAGATAACGACGACCAGACCACAAGATGCAAGCCCAAAGGCCGGCAGCGGCGGTTCAACATGACCTGACCAGGACAGCCAGAAGCTGGCCAGTACGAAAAACAGGACAACCGAGTGTCGTAGCGGTTGACGCGCTGTGGGTGCAGCTGCAGGTGGAACGGTCATAGTGAAGTGGCAGGTTAGCGTCGCCAGGAGGCCAGGTCAGCGTCGCCAGGAGGCGATGCCGGAACGTCAAATCCGGAACGGAAAACCGCGTCGTGAGATCGCCCACCGCAGCGGTCTGGCGCGAGATCATTCTGCGCAGCCCACTGACAGCTTAGTGGCTTGCTGCGCGGCTGTCGAGAGATGGCAGCCAGGGTCGCCGAGCGCAGCTCGCATGCCGGTTCGGGAGCTGATTTTCCAGCGCAATCACGATGAAAATGATACGATACGCCCTTCTCATCAAATGGTCGGCGGTCCGGTGGCCACAATCAGGAGTTGTCCACGATGCGCAAGGTGCTTGAAGGTTGTTTTTTCTGCGTATTGATCATGGCCATCACGCTGGGAAGCGGCTGGGTTCCCGGACTCGGGCGGTCATTACCGGCAGCGCCACCGGTCTCAACACAGCAGCCCGAGATCGTTGCCTCACAGGTCGCGGGCCAGCAACCAGCACCGTCTCAACCGCAGGCTCCGGACTTCGATTTCAAACAGGGCCCCAAACCGATCTGGATCTGGGGCCAGAAACCGGCGGGTGCGGAAGATACCTTTATCTTTACACGTTCGTTTCAAGTTACTGCCAAGGCGGCACGGTTGCTGGCCAGTTGCGATAACCGGATGCTGGTCAAAATCAACGGCAAGCGTGTGATTGAGCATGGATCCTGGGAGACACCTGTCCAACTGGATGTGCAGAAGTTTCTGCAACCGGGTGAAAATCGCTTGACGGTGGTGGCATCGAATAACGGCGGGCCAGCGGGGTTGTTGTTGAAGCTGGTTCTCCAGCGGGAGGATCACACCTTGCAGTACGTGGTCAGCGACCGCCACTGGACGGCGGCCAAATCGCCGACCGCTGCTCCGGCCGCGGCGGTCGAGCTGGGGGCGCTCGGCACCAGTCCCTGGGGTAATGTCCTGGCCCGCGCCCAACTGGCCAGCAGCAACCGTGGGATCTTTCAGGTGCTGCCCGGCTTCCAGGTGGAACGGCTGTATACGGTACCCAAACAGACGCAGGGTTCCTGGGTAGCGATGACTTTCGACCAGCGCGGGCGCTTGTTGGCTTCCGACCAGGGTGATCGTGGCCTGTACCGGATTACGGTACCCCCGCTCGGTAGCCAGGAACCGACGCGTGTGGAAAAGCTCGCGTTGCCAATCAGTAGTGCCCAGGGATTGTTGTACGCCTTTGACAGTCTTTACCTGTCGGTCAATGGTGGCCCTGGGAGCGGTTTGTACCGGGCGCGTGATACCAACGGTGATGATCAGTATGACGAAATTCTCAAACTCGCGGCGTTTGCAGGTGGCGGAGAACATGGTCCCCATGCCTTGCGCCTGGGACCGGATGGAGAATCGATTTATGTCATCGCCGGTAACCATACAAATCCCCCTGAGAATCTGAGTGGCAGTTTGTTGCCGCGCAACTGGGGTGAAGATTTGTTGTTGCCGCGGCAGTGGGATGCGCGTGGCCATGCCCGCGGTCGTTTGGCTCCGGGAGGGTGGATTGCGCGTACCGATCGAGATGGCAAGAACTGGGAGTTAGTGAGTGCAGGTTACCGCAATGCCTACGACATGGATTTCAATTCGGAAGGTGAGTTGTTTGCCTACGATGCCGATATGGAGTGGGACCTGGGAACTCCCTGGTATCGGCCGACACGCCTGGTCCATGTGACCAGCGGGAGCGAGTTTGGTTGGCGCAGTGGTACCGGAAAATGGCCGACCTGGTATGCCGACAGCCTGCCGGCGCTGGTTGATGTGGGACCCGGATCGCCGGTTGGCGTGGCGTTCGGAACCGGTGCCCGATTTCCCGCCCGCTACCAGCGAGCGGTTTATCTGCTGGATTGGACATTCGGCACCATGTACGCCGTCCATCTGACACCACACGGTGCGAGTTATCGCGGTCTCAAAGAAGAGTTTGTTTCCCGCGCCCCGCTGCCGCTAACCGATGCGGAGGTGGGCCCTGACGGTGCCCTCTATTTCACCATTGGTGGACGGGGTGCCCAGTCGGAGTTGTTCCGGGTGACCTATGTGGGAGCAAAACCGACCGATCCGGCGTTACGGCAGCCCGATCGTCACACCGCTGCACGACGCCTGCGGCGCAGCCTGGAAGCGTACCACGGGCGTGTTGACCCGGCTGCGGTCGCAGCGGCACTCCCGCACTTGGGCCACGCGGATCGACACATCCGTTACGCCGCGCGTGTCGCCCTGGAGGCACAGCCCGTCGGGCTGTGGCAAACCCAGGTATTGGAGTTGTCTGATCCCCGTGGCCGGATTCACGGCGCGCTGGGTCTGGCGCGTCAGGCCTCGGCGGAGCAACGAGGTGCAGTGCTTGACGCCCTGTTACAGATCGAGTTTGCGCCGCTGCCGAAAGTTGACAAGTTGGCTCTCTTGCGGGCTTATGCGCTGACGTGCATTCGCCTGGGACGACCTGTCATTACACGGGTCCAACAGATACGGGACCAGTTAGAGGGAGCGTTTCCCTCCGCAGACGGCAGTCTGAACCGGGAACTGTGCCGGGTGCTGGTCTACCTCGATTCACCGACCGTGATTGCCAAAACACTCCAACTGATGAATCAGGAACACCCGGATGTGCCGGTGGATTTAGTGCAACTACTGGCACGCAACCGGGGTTATGGTGGAACGATTCAACGCATGCTGGAAAATCATCCTGACCTGCAGAATATCCACTATGCCTTGATGCTTCGCAACATGCGTTTTGGTTGGACGCTTGACCAGCGCCGCGGCTATTTGTCCTGGTTTAATCAAGCGCTCCAGAAAAGTGGCGGAGCCAGTTACCAGGGGTTTATTCAGAACATCCGTAAAGAAGCACTGGCGACCGTCTCTGCAGCCGAAAAAGAAGCACTGGCCTCGACGGTGCTGGCACCACCACCGAAGCCGGCAGAACTTCCCCAACCGCGAGGTCCCGGAAAGAAGTGGCAGCTGGCCGAGTTGGTGGACCTGGCCCAGGGCAGGCTGACGGCCCGCAATTTCGAGAATGGCAAGAAGATGTACGCTGCCGCCCAGTGTGGGTCTTGTCATCGTTTCCATGGTCGCGGCGGCGCCACCGGACCGGATTTGACCAATGTCGCGGGCCGCTTCAGTCTGCGTGATTTGTCGGAAGCCTTGGTGGTTCCCAGTCAGGTCGTTTCCGACCAGTATCGAGCCTCGCTCATTGTGACGACCGGTGGCAAAGTGGTCACCGGGCGGATTGTCAACAATCAGGACGGTGACTTGACCGTGATCACCGATCCGTTTGATGCGAACAAAGTCGTCCGGATGGCGCGTGCCGAGATCGATGAAGTGCGTCCTTCGCCCACGTCATTGATGCCTGTCGGATTACTCGACAAACTCAACCAGGATGAGGTGCTGGATTTGATTGCTTACCTGCTGTCCCGCGGAAATCCGTCAGATCTGTTGTTCCGTTAGCCACGGTTTGCTTTTCCAGCTATCGATGACGGAAGCCATGTTCGGGCGGCGGCGTTTTCCCGGGAAAGTCGCGGGGCCCGTACGACCTTGGCGATCCCCCCTGGAAATTTGTGCGAGAATCGACAAAAAAGAAAGCCATGACCGGTCGCCATGTGCCGGTGGTGGTGTCTTCGTGCGGTGGATTGACCAGAACAAGGAAAGCTGGAAAACGGGTTATGCAAGCGGACGTTCAACGCATCAAGGATCGTGTTGCCGAGCAGGCAGATTTGATCGATCGTCTCCAGGGTGAGATTCGCAAGGCCATTGTTGGGCAACAGGAAATGGTCTCGCGGCTGCTGGTGGGCCTGCTTTCGGGTGGGCACATCTTGCTGGAGGGAGTTCCTGGTCTGGCAAAGACCCTGGCGATCAACACACTTGCCCAGGCACTCTCTGTGCGCTTTCAGCGCATTCAATTTACTCCCGACTTGCTGCCTGCAGATCTCATTGGGACCATGATTTATGTTCCCAGTGATGGGTCGTTTACGACGCGTAAAGGTCCTATTTTCGCGAACCTGATTCTGGCCGATGAAGTGAACCGCGCGCCGTCCAAAGTCCAGTCGGCGCTGCTGGAAGCGATGCAGGAAAAACAAGTGACCATCGGCGGAGAAACGTATCCGTTGGAACAACCATTCCTGGTTCTGGCGACCCAGAATCCGATCGAGCAGGAGGGGACGTATCCGCTGCCCGAAGCGCAGGTGGATCGTTTCATGTTGAAGGTCAAGATCACCTATCCGGAATTGGCCGAAGAGCGCAAGGTGCTCGATATGGCGATCGATGAAACGGCCCGGCCGGTTCAGCCCGTGCTTCAGCCGCAGGATATCTTTGCCATGCAGGAAGTGGTTCGCATGGTCTATATGGATGAACAGGTGCGAGATTACATTCTGGCCATTGTCCAGGCAACGCGTCAGCCAGAGTCATGCAACCTCGCTGAATTGGCGCCGTTGATTGAATTTGGCGCTTCACCGCGAGCGACGATTTTTCTGGGGATCGGAGCGCGGGCTCTGGCCTTTCTGCAGGGACGTGGTTACGTCACACCGCAGGACGTCAAAGATATTGCGCAGGATGTGCTGCGGCATCGTGTCTTGCTGACGTATGAAGCGGAAGCGGAGCAGAAAACCAGCGAAGATGTGATTGGCGAGATCCTGTCGGCTGTTCCAGTTCCCTGAGAGTCCGGTCATGCCCCAGCAGACGGTTGCCGAAATCCTGCGCAAGGTGCAGCAGATTCAGATTGTTGCCAATCGGTCGGTCAACGATCTGCTGGCAGGCCAGTATCGCAGCTTGTTTCGCGGTCGCGGTATGGAGTTTGACGAGGTTCGCGAGTACCAGGCCGGTGACGAAATCCGCACGATTGACTGGAATGTGACGGCCCGCGCGGGAAGTCCGTATGTCAAACGATTTTCGGAAGAACGTGAACTCACGGTCCTTTTCTTGTTGGATGTTTCGGCGTCGGGCGCGTTCGGAACGGGCCGTCAATCCAAGCTCGAAGTCATGGTCGAGATGGCCGCGCTGTTGATGTTTTCTGCGTTGAAGAACAACGATAAGGTGGGTTTGCTGTGCTTTGCAGGAGAGGTGCAGGCCTACTACCCTCCCCGTAAAGGCAAGTCGAATGTCCTGCGCCTGATCCGCGAAATGATCGCTGTGGAGCCGGTTGCCGAAGAGACGAACCTGGGTCAAGCGCTGCAGTTTCTCAGTCGAGTTCACAAGCGCCGCTCGGTGGTATTCTTGATCAGTGATTTTCAAGCCGAAGATTCACGCAGCCCACTGGCGGTTTCCAATCACCGTCATGATCTGGTGGCGATCACGGTTTCAGATCCGCGCGAACGCGCCTTACCGGATGTTGGTTTTCTGACGTTTCGCGATGCAGAGACAGGTGAAATTGTTGAAGTCGATACGCGTCATCCACGCGTGCGGACACTGTTTGCGGAGTCGGCGGATCGACGGCAGGAGGCCTTGTCTGACGGGTTGCGCCGTGTTGGGGTGGATGAGCTTGCAGTGAGTACGACCGAACCCTACGCGACCAGTTTGAGGCGTTTCTTTGCCTCGCGGGAGCGGCGACAACGATAGCGCAAAAAACTGCAGTGTAAAAACGCAGTGTAAAAACAACGCAGTGTAAAAACGCAGTGGAAAGATGGCAGTGGAAAGATGAGAGATCGGAAGAGCGTCGTGTAGGG
>CAZITS010000373.1:0-5829 GCA_964542185.1 uncultured Pirellulaceae bacterium | reverse complement strand
TGAGGGCTACCACGAAATCCTCCAACGTGTCCCGTGTGCGGCCGGCATCTACTACAACCTGGGAATGTCACTTTACAAACAACACGATCTGGCTCACGCCGTATCCGTACTTGAACTCGCATTGAACGATTGCGCTAATTACACCCCTGCATTTCAACTCCTCGAACAATGTTATCGGCAATCAGGTGACGTCGAGAAACTGGAGACACTCCAGTCGCACTGGCAACTCCCCTCTGGCGCGACATCTACATCGCAAGTGGGCCCCTAGGCGCTGAACGCGTGCGCTGGTGAAATCGAATACGGCACTCGGTATTGAGTGTCGCTAGCAAACCCCATACTCCTTCGCCCGGTTCTTTTAACTTTGCGAGGCGCCAGACATGTCAGATCCGCTGTTTAGTGTCACCGATCAAGTCACTCTTGTTTCCGGAGGTACTCGCGGTATCGGCCGCGCCCTCGCTGAAGGATTTGCCCAACGCGGCAGCAACGTCATTATCACAGGCCGTGAGCAGGCCGCAACGGAACGTGCAGCCAAAGAGATGGATCCGGGCTCCGGACACATCACTCCTTTCGCCTGTGATGTCGCACACACCGAGCAAATTGAACCGCTCGTGGCTCACGTCGACAAACAGTTTGGGCGGATCGACACACTCATTAATGTCGCCGGGGTTAATCGCCGCAAACCGGCCCTGGAAGTCAGCGAATCTGATTACGATGCGATTGTCGACGTCAATCTCAAAGGAGCCTTCCTGCTCTCGCAAACAGTGGCTCGCGTCATGTTGCGTGAAGGCGGGGGTTCGCAAATCAATATCGCTTCGTTAAACACCGATCGGCCGCTGCGAAATGTACTCCCATACGCTGTCAGTAAAGCGGGTATGTCATCCATGACTCGGGCACTTGCTTTAGAGTGGGGGCCGCAGGGCATTCGAGTCAATGCACTGGCGCCAGGGTTTATTTTGACCGACCTGACGCGCAAACTCTGGTCGGATGAAACGATGCAGAGCTGGGGCCTGGCACACACACCACAAAGACGTCTGGGCGTTCCCGAAGACATGCTGGGAACCGCAATCTTCCTGGCATCTCAAGCGTCAGCGTTCCTTACCGGACAGACCATTTTTGTCGACGGTGGGTTCACCGCCGGCTGGAATTGGCCGATCGACGACTAGGGATCAACGCCGGCATTCTGGGGGCCTGGACTAGGTAAACGCGCACCTCATTCGCCGCATTTTCCGTCTAGCGAAGCTCAACGGTCACGGCGGCACTAAACATGAGCCCAGGATCTTCACGTGCCGCTAGTGAGGTCGCGAGATTCGCGACCGACCGCGAGATCCGTCCCTCGAAGACCATTTCGCCATTCCCCTCGATCAGAATCTTGTCGTCCAGATTAACCATCCGGTCGTCAAGACGAACTGTTAACCGCTGCACGTCACTACTGGTCAACGTCACCCGCTGCCCCACGCGATCCGCTACCACCAGCGCCCGTGCTTTGGCGGTCTCGGGCACGGCCAGCCAGTAGCTGGCGACATGGGTCACATCGTCCTGCTGCCACACGACGCGTTGTGGCACCGGGTTACGACAAAAACGGGCCATCCAAGGAACAGCCACTGCGTCTTGACGATCCATCCAATGCCCTTTTCCCTGGTGCAACTGCACCTCGTGCGCATAACCGTGCGGATCGTCCTCTTTTAACTTCGCGAGTCGTTCTTGCCATTGTCGTGCGACTCCATTGCGGTTGTACGCTTTATCGAGCTCACCCATATGCAACGTGAAACCGATGTTGCGCAAGCTGAGTGGCGAAGCCTCGTTCGGATGTCCCGCCATCATCGCCGCGGCAGCCCATCGATCTGCCATGCGTGGTGCCAGTTGATAGACACCATCGCCCCCCGCCGAATACCCCATCAAATAAACACGGTTCGGATCGACTTGCTCGAACACGATGAGATTACTGATCAGCCGATCGAATAGTGGGTCGATATGCCCCTGGTGCCAGAGATTCCAGGTATTGGTAGGCGCACGAGGCGCCAGATAAACCCCTTCCTTGGGACGATACAACCTCTTCTGATTTTCCCATTGCTGGTCGTTCACGGCCTGAGTGGTGCCGCCGCCCCCATGCATCGAGATATACAAACTGCGCCCTTTCGCAGGCTTCTCACCGAAAATCTTGTAGTCAAACCGTAACGCGTGTTTCCCCGATTCGATTCGTTTGGCCTGCATTTCCTGCTGCCGCGTCTGGCGGATGAAGGCTACGTGGTCCTTCCACAACAAATCTCTGGCCTGTCTGGCGACGGATCGCGAAAGCGGTTGGGCAGCGAACGCTTGCTCAACAAGGGGGGCGCGTTGATCACGTGCTTCCGAAAGGTACTCACGGAGTGCCACCAGCGACGCCGCACCACGCTGAGGATCACTTTCCTCAGCGAACAGTGGTGCCGCGAGACAGAGCCACACCAACTGCAGCATCAAGAGCCCACGAAATGAAATAGTAACCATTGGGCCACTCCTAATTGAAATTGCCTGAAGAGGGCGGTTTACCGGTACTCCAGCACAGGTTTGTCTGGGTACGCTGCCTGCCATCGCCAACGGCCTCAAAAGCGTGCTAACCAGCCACCATCGACATACAACATCTGTCCTGTCACAAAATCCGACGCGGGCGATGCCAGGAAGACCGCAGCACCGACCAGATCCGATGGTTGGCCCCACCGGCCCAGAGGACACCGACCTTCCACCCACTGACTGAACTCAGGATCATCAACCAACGCCTGATTCAAGGGAGTTTGAATGTAACCTGGACCAATCGCATTGACCAGAATACGGTGCGGTGCCCAGTCAACCGATAACGCTTTAGTCAACAAGAGGATGCCGCCCTTTGATGCCGCATAAGGCGCGTTGTTAGGCCTGGTAGATTGACTCATCAATGAACCGATATTGATGATTTTTCCAGGTTCGCCCGAGGCAATCCGTTGGCGAGCAAATGCCTGGCTGAGTGCAAACACGGCATTCAGGTTCAAATCGAGCACTTGTTGCCAGTCATCCAGATCCACCTCATGGGCGGCGCCACGGCGTGTCATGCCAGCGTTATTGACCAGAATATCTGGGGCAGTAAATCGATCCACCAGATCAGCATACGCCGCCGGAATTCCCTTTGTCTCCAGTAAATCAACGGCGACAATCTCAATTTGACGACCGGTGTCTCTCAGCTGGTCACGGACCTGTTCCAGATCCTGCTTTCCACGAGCCAGCAGAATCAAGTCCGCTCCCGCTTCCGCCAACCCACGGGCGAGCCCCGCACCAATCCCCTTACTGGCCCCAGTCACCAGGGCACAGTGTCCATCGAGCTCAAATAACCGCATTTGTTTCCCTCCTCCATCCTGTTCTTCCCTTGGCTCTCGGGCCAGAGGAACTGGTAGACCACAGCACGGCTGTGCAGCGAAAACACGTCTGCATCAGAAACACATCGTGCACAGTCTACCCCAGTCGCTCAATCAATACCGGGGGAGGGAGCGGAAACCAGCGGACCGCGCTGACAGCTACCTGGTCAAGCTGATTCGAACTGCTGGCGGTAGTAGTCAATCGAGCGGCGCAACCCTTCTTCAAAACTCACCTGTGGCTCGTAATGGAGCACCTCGCGAGCCAATGTGATGTCGGCGGAGCTGTCTCGAATATCACCAGTCCGCGGAGCCGCATGCACCGGTTGCACATCAGTACCCAGGTGTCGATTTAACGCCGCAATGAGATCCAGCAGAGTAATCCTCCCGCCCTCTGCCAGATTGAACGACTTGCCAGCCGCTTCAGTCGCCTCCGCGGCCAGCAAATTCCCGTGGACCACGTTGCCCACGTAAGTGAAATCACGGGATTGCAATCCGTCGCCAAAAACCGTGGGAGCCCGACCATCGAGAAGCGCCGTTATAAACAACGGAATAACCGCCGAGTACGGACTTTGGGGATCTTGCCGCGGGCCAAAGACATTGAAATAACGCAAGCACACCGTTTCCAACCCAAAACAATGATAAAACGCATGGCAATAATATTCGGCTGACAGCTTGGCCACTGCATACGGAGACTGCGGCGCTGGCACATCTGTTTCCCGGTTCGACATATGTGGCTGCTCGCCATACAAACTGCTGGATGCAGCGTAGACCAGCCGCCTCACACCACTGTGTCTCGCTTGATCCAGGAGCTGCAGGGTACCACTGGCACACGCCACATGCGTAGCCAATGGGTTTTCGATGCTCACTGGTACTGAGGGTAAGGCTGCTTGATGAAACACGACCTCAACACCAGCCAGCGCCCGGCCCAGCAGTTCTGGATCATTGACATCACCTTCATACCATTCGACCTGCCCTTTGCAGAAATCCAGATTGCGCCGTTGTCCGGTGCTTAGATTGTCCAGCACTCCAACCGTTTCACCCCGGTGCAACAACTCTGCGACCAGATGCGATCCAATAAAACCTGCCCCACCGGTAACCAGAAATCGCGCCATGTCCCTCTACCTCCGTAAGCATCACCACGCCGCCACAACAGTTGCCACGAGCGGCTTTCCTGCAGGACCAACCGTCACTCAGTCAATCACAACGCAACTAGTGGTCGTCACTCCCGCATGACACAGCATGCGAACCTTTTGCTCCGCCTGCGCAATCAATGTTACCCCTAGTTGGATGACAGGCATTGTTCGCTCACAGGCCTGTCCCAACGCGACGGAATCAGCGCACCATCCTCCACCGGATACGACGACATGCGCAAATCGGGAACGAAAGTCCTTTAGCAGGCTATCCCAACGCGCCGCATCAATCCCTGTCCGACTTAAGGCGCCTCGCCCTACTGGCAGAAACGTCAAGCCATCCTGAGACGTTGGATAGAGCGTTTGTCGCCACAGCGTACTGCGATTGAGAATCTCAATCAGGCCTCGATGTTCACACTGCCCGACCCCGCGACTTAACCCACCCCACTCCAAATCTGCATCGACGAGCAAGACCGTACGGCCCCGGCCAGCCAGACTTTTCGCCAGCCCACCAGCGACCCTGGCGGTCGCATTAGGCACGTTAAAACCAAGGAAATACAAGCAAGCCATTTCCGCGGCCGGCGAGGAACTGATGCCGTCTGCCAACCGTTCAAAAGCGGTCTCAGACACCCCTCCTGGAATCTCCGGATCGAAGTTTGGCAGATCGATAGCGGAAGCCGCAATAGACTCTGTCGAAACCTGCGGACCACGCGAATGAATCTCAGCTGCCGCGACAGAATCATGAGTCGCTAGAGCATCACGCAGGCTCCACAGACGCTGCTTGCCACCGCGTGCTGCCGGTGCTGTAAGCGCCGCGTTGTCTCCAACTATTTCTCGACTTTCCATCTCCATCTGGGACTCCGTCGGCTGCCGCAATGAAGTGGCTACAGGATGCGTTGACTTGACTGAACACATGAACTGATAACCCCGCAACATCAACTAAATCTTTCCAAGTAATCCATCCGTTCACAGCCGCAGTGTCACGTGTCAATTCCGAAATACGCGACACACTATTGGCTACCCATTCAACCGGCAGTGCGCCCACGACCCGCCGGAATGAAAGGTTTGAGTAGATCGCGAAACGCCGTCTGCTGCTGCGTTTCCGGCGTTTGCGTGGCCGCGCATGGCGGATCCGGCACAGCGGGGATGGAAGCCGATTCCGCAATTGGCTGTGAATGCAGAACTGATTCAGCAGTCGACTGCGAATGGAAAACAAGGTACGCAGCAGTTGCCCCAGGGTCCGCGGACACCGGTACAGATGTACCTGGCTGGGGACAAATCGCTTGTTCTGCCAGTCGAACCGCATCACAGGCAGCCGGCGAATGCTCAGGCTCGAC
>CAZITS010000372.1:0-5847 GCA_964542185.1 uncultured Pirellulaceae bacterium | reverse complement strand
GCATGTCGGTATCAGCGGTACCTGGTGGTTCGCCGGTCGTTATGGCAAACGCGTTTTGTTTGGCTCAGGTGGGTCGCGTGTCCGCGATCGCGAAGCAGGACGCAATCGCCCCTCTCGTTTCCTGACCAAGTTCATTGCCGGCGAAATGAAGCAGAGCTATGGCCCCTTTCAATTAGAACTCCAGAATGAGTGGAGTGGCACTGTTGGCTATACACCAGACGAATTCCCGATCGTCGGCAGCTGCGATGGGAAACACCGTTACATCATTGGCGGGATGTGCGGTTCGGGAAGCGGTGTCTCCTTCAATGCCGCGCGTTGCATCGTCAACCGCATCCTCAACCGCGGCGATGAAATCGATGACTATCCTGCAGCGTACTTTTCACCAACCCGCCTATTGGATCCCCGGCGACATCAATGGCCGCAACTGGAAACAACTCCCCTGGACCACGCCACCACCTGACGGCATCGCGTCGCGTACCCCGCGTGGCACACCTGGCCAACACATTCGGGAACCGACCATGACAAAACCAGTCGAGCGCACATCAGCAGCCAGTAACCCGGCAGATCGCAATGGAACGGAGAACCTCGTTACCGTCCTGTCAGAGTTACAGATCGACGAAGCCAGTGACGTACCACCGCGAATTCAACGAGCACTCCTGCTGGCTCGCCATCTTCAGGAGCGGGCTCGTCTCCTGCAAACTCCCCAGGAACGCCGTCAGCAGATCGAGCTGGACCGTTTGATCAGTAATCCCGGTGATCGTGCCACACTCGTCAAGTTAACCGACCAGGCTTTTCGGACACACCTGCCGGAACGAACGGTAGATCAGCTGATCTACATTCTGGATGCCCAGGGCGTCCCGCGTTTCTTCAGTCCGCTGGAAAGAACCCTGCTCAAGGGATTTCAATCTTTCGGCAGTTATCTGCCTGGCGTAGCAGCTCCCTTGATCAAAGAAAAAATGCACCAGGAGACCGCCAACGTTGTATTGCCAGCGGAACACGACATGCTGACCAGTCATCTCGAACGACGGCGTCAGCAGGCCATTCGCATGAACGTCAATTACCTGGGCGAGTCGCTATTAGGAGAAAAAGAAGCGGAACGTCGGTTAAACCTCTACCTGCAAGCGTTACAGATCCCTGAGATCGAATGTATTTCGGTAAAAATTTCCACGCTCTATTCGCAAATCTCCACGCTGGCCTGGGAACACACCGTCTCAGAACTATGCGATCGAATGGAACTGCTCTACCGCGCTGCCGCGCGCGGCACGTTCACACGCGAAGACGGTTCTGTCGTACCAAAATTCGTCTACTTGGATATGGAAGAGTACCGTGACATGTCGCTCACGGCAGAGGTTTTCATGCGCACCCTGGAACGAGGCGACTTGACGTCTTGTACCGCTGGCATGGTGCTACAAGCCTATCTTCCCGATTCCTTTGCTATGCAACAACGCCTTACCGAATGGGCAAGCCGACGTGTCGCACAAGGAGGACACCCGGTCACCCTGCGTGTTGTCAAAGGTGCCAATCTGGAGATGGAACGCGTCGAAGCGTCACAGCGTGACTGGCCCCAGGCACCTTTCACTCAAAAAATACAAACGGACGCGAATTTCAAGCGGATGATTGAATTTGGACTTGCCAACCAGCATCACCTGGCAGTCCGCCTGGGTATCGCCTCACACAACCTTTTCGATGTCGCCTACGCCCTGGTGTTGGCAGAAGAAAACGAGGCCCTGTCCCACATTCAGTTTGAAATGCTCGAAGGCATGGCCAATCCCCAGCGGCGTGCATTGTTCGAACTCACCAATGATCTTTTGCTCTACGCTCCCGCCTGCAAGCAAGCTGACTTCATCAACGCCATCGGCTACCTCGTTCGCCGCCTTGACGAAAACACCGGCGTTGAGAACTTTCTGCGTTACGCCTTCTCGGTGGTTCCAGGAAGTCCCGATTGGGAAACGCTGGCGACTGCATTCACCACTTCTTTCCAACAGATACCGCATCTGCCCGCCACTCCACGGCGAACCCAGAATCGCACACAACCACCGCGACAGCCGACTGCCATCGAGGCACCAACCAGACCAACCAGCACCTTCAGTGAAGTGCTGAACCGTTTCACCAATGAACCAGACACGGATTTCTCGCTGCCTGACAACGTCCGCTGGGCTGGCGAAATTGTCGACACCTGGCAAAGCAAGCAATCCTCCTGGTCTCCTCTCGTGATCGACGGAGAAACCATTCTTTCGGAACGAGAGCTGCAGGCACGTTGTGATCCTTCACGTCCCGGCACGGTGATCAATAATTGTGCGCAAGCTACACGCGAGGACCTCGACCGTGCGATTTCCTGCGCGGTAGCAGATGAGGATAGCTGGCGATCCCGAACCTACTCCGAGAGACGCCAGATTTTGCGGGTAGTGGCGCACGCCATCCGTAACGCACGCGCTGACTTGATCGGCGTCGCCCTCGCCGAATCCGGAAAAACCATCGCAGAATCGGACCCCGAAGTAAGCGAGGCGATCGACTTCGTCGAATTCTATCCACTCACTGCGGAATGTTTTGCCAACCTGCCAGGCGTCCAGGCCCGCGGCCAAGGTGTAGTGGTCGTAATTCCACCCTGGAATTTTCCGATCGCCATTCCCTGTGGCGGTATTGCTGCTGCCCTTGCCGCCGGCAACACAGTGATCCTTAAACCCGCGCCAGAAACCGCACTGACAGCCTACTTGTTGTGTGATTGCTTCTGGCAATCCGGTGTGTCACGAAAAGCACTCCAATTTGCCCCGTGCGCCAATCCAGATGCGCAATATCTGGCTACCCATTCCCAGGTAGACTCGGTGATTTTTACGGGCAGTACGGCAACCGCGCATCAGTTACTGGCCGCCGCTCCAAACCTCACGTTGTCCGCAGAAACCGGTGGAAAAAACGCCACCATCGTGACCGCATTGGCAGATCGTGATCAGGCAATCAAACACGTCGTGCAGTCAGCGTTCGGTCACGCAGGTCAGAAATGTTCCGCGACATCGCTACTGCTATTGGAAGAAGAGGTCTTTGATGACCCCGCGTTTCGCAAAGCACTTTGTGACGCAACAGCCAGCCTGCGCGTCGGGTCTGCCTGGCAACGGGACAGCCGTATTGGTCCCTTGGTTCGTTTACCGGGTGAAACCCTGCAGCGTGGCCTGAAAGAACTGGAACCAGACGAATCCTGGGCTTTGCTACCCCGTCACGATCAGGCCAACCCGCAGTTGATTTCACCCGGCATTAAATGGAACGTTCGCCCGGGGAGTATTACCCATACCACTGAGTTCTTCGGTCCCGTGTTAGGGGTCATGAAATTCAAAAAACTCGAAGAAGCCATCGCGTTAGTGAATGCAACAGGTTACGGACTGACCGCGGGGCTGGAGACACTGGACCGTCGCGAAATCGATCACTGGAGCGAGCACATTCGAGCTGGCAATCTCTACGTCAATCGCAGCACCACCGGAGCCATTGTGTTGCGTCAACCGTTCGGCGGTATGGGAAAAAGTGCTATTGGCCCTGGCATCAAAGCTGGCGGCCCGAATTACACGGCACAATTCATGACATTTCAGGAAGCCACTCCTCTACCTGGCGCAACCCACGTGGAAAACCCTGCATTGCAGCAGCTACTGGTTGACCTTCTGGACCCGGAAAAGGGGCCTGATTGGATTGACCCGAGCCAGATCAGACGCCTGGCCGCCGCGATTCAGAGCTATGACGAGGCTGCCTCCACTGAGTTCCTGAACTCTCACGACCATGCGCAGCGTCTTGGTGAAGACAACGTCCGTCGTTACCTGCCCATCCGCGAGCTGCGCATCCGAGTCACAAAGAGCGATACTTTTTTCGATCTCGTCGCCCGGGTCGCGGCAGCCACCGCGATCGGCTGTCGCATCACCGTTAGCCTGCCCGTAGATACGACGCGAGATGACGTCCACTGGCTTGACGAACGAACCGATTCCTGGGGGGGGGCAATCGAATTCGTGGAAGAATCGGAAGAAACGCTGGCTACCCTGATCCGACAGCAACAAACCGAACGGGTGCGTTACGCAGGGCCGGACCGAGTCCCAGCCACGATGCGACAGGCGGCTGCGGGAAGCGGCTTCTATCTCGCCAGCACACCGGTGTACCACACCGGCAGAATCGAACTGCTGAACTATCTGCAGGAGCAGAGTCTCTGTCATCAGTATCACCGCTACGGAAACCTCGGGAACCGCGTTTCGGAAACGCGCCACCAGCCGCTGTAACCAACAGCCAGTTTGCCCTGACCACACTCCACCGTGCGTCGCCACGCCAATGCCCGGCCGATTACTCGTGCACCACACCACTCCAGCCGGTGTGACACACGATTGCTATAATCTCTGGACCGTCCGCAATCACACACACTCACGCCGATTTGGGTGCTGCTCGCTGCCAAAGGAACCCACGATGATTTGTCGAATGCCCACCGTTTGCCTGCTGACCCTGCCTCTCCTGTTGGCCGGCTGCGCCGATTCAGGAGGCCCGCCGGCAAACCCAACAACGTCTGACACATCCGCCCCAACCCAACCCGACACTGCAGACGCCGCAGCGTCTGACACATCGGCTCCCGAAACCACGCCCGCAGCAGAGTTGCCTGCGGATAAGCCGTCATCACCAGACCACTTCAGTACTCCTGCGCAAGCGGTACAGACGATGGTCGCCGCCGCACAAGCTGGGGATGCTGACTTGCTCGGCAGCTGTTTCGCCAAGGACGCGCCCGGTGAATTCCAGGCATTCCGCGCTGGCACGGCAACCGCAAAACAGATCGATGAGTTCAAAGAATTTGCGCAGGAAGCAAAGGTCGGAGAAGCAAAACTGGACGCCTCCGGGAAAAAGGCCGTCGTGCAAGTCCAATTTAAACGGCGAGCAGAGGAACTCAACGTGGTCAAAACCGAAGAAGGCTGGAAGGTCCTGGACTTCTAGTACGTTTTAGCGTCTGTTCCGCGCACCTGCCGGCGTCCACGATCCAGCGCAACTATCACTGAGGAGCCCATGTTGTGGAAGTCCCTTTGACGCCGCTGGAATTCGTACGTCGTTCCCGGCGGCTCTATCCGGACCGTGAGGCCGTTGTCGACGGCGACCTGCGCCTGAGTTACTCGGAGTTTCTGGACCGCTGCGATCGCTGGTCGACGGCATTGCAACGCTGGGGTATCCAACCGGGTGATCGCGTGGCGTACATCGCACCCAACACACATGCCCAGTTGGAATCGTTTTACGCGATTCCGCAAATCGGGGCAGTGATCGTTCCCATCAACTACCGGCTCACCGCAGATGATTTCTCCTACATCATCAATCACAGCGGCGCGCGTGTGCTGTGCGTACACGAAGATTATCTCAACGCGATCGACCAGGTCCGCAGCGAGTTAAGCGGAGTGGAACATTTCGTTGCACTGGAAGGATCTGCCGAGGGATGGGTCAACTATGAGCAGACATTGACTGCCACGCCTCCGGACTTCCAGCAACCCGAAATCAAGGAAGGCGATCTGCTGGCAATCAACTACACCAGTGGTACCACGGCGCGGCCCAAAGGAGTGATGATTACCCACCGCAACGCTACGATGAACGTGCTGGGAACGCTGATCCACCATCCGCTGAGTTGCTCAGACCGCTATCTCTGGACGCTCCCCATGTTCCACGCCAATGGCTGGACCTTTGTCTGGAGCGTAACCGCCGTCGGTGCGACGCACGTCTGTCTGCGAAAAGTTGATCCCGAACCAAGTGATCAGCTGATCTTTCTGCGTTTACGTTCCATCAAAACAGGTTCATGATACAGATACACCGAATACAATCAGAGAAGTAGATACTAATTGACCCCCCCTTCTGGTC
>CAZITS010000371.1:0-5852 GCA_964542185.1 uncultured Pirellulaceae bacterium | reverse complement strand
TGCTGGCGATGCGGATCCTGCTGGCGATCACGCAGGCGGCCAACGTGCCGGCGATCGCCGGAATCATGGCCGACTGTTTTACGCAGCGCAATCGTTCACGGGCAGTGAGCGTCTACTTACTTTCCAGCCCGTTTTCGGTCATCGTCGCCGGCCTGGTGGGTGGCTGGGTCGCCGACCAATGGGGTTGGCGCCAGGCGATGTTCTTCTTCGGCGGCATGGGCATCGTGGTGATCGGGGTATTGTCTGGGTACTTGCGCGAGCCGCAGCGGCAGGCAGTCACCGCGCAGCCGACGGCCGACACGGCAGAGCGGTCTTTAGGCAGGACGCTCCTGGCGGTATTGTCGGTGCGGAGTTTTCTGCTGCTGGCAGTCGCCTACCTGCTGGCCAGTAACGTGTGGCAACAGCTGGGATACTTTTTGCCGCAGCATTTTTTTGAGCATTACGGGGTCAAGTTGGCAGAGGCCGGCCTGCGATCGACTCTGGCGCCCCAGATTGGCACGGTGATTGGATTGTTTGTCGGCGGTTGGCTGGCTGACCGCTGGACGCGGCACTGGATCGGAGGACGCTTTGGTGTGCAGATCCTGGGTCTGGCGATCACTGCGCCAGCAGTCCTGGTGATTGCCCTGGTCGATTCGCAAGTGATGATTCAGCTTGCCCTCTTCCTGTGTGGTATCGGGTTCTGGCTGTACCTCTCCAACCTCTGGGCCACCACCTTTGAAGTGGTCAATCCGGCGGCCCGTTCGACCGCGATCGGCCTCTTGAACGTGATTGCCGGATTACTGGGATCGTGGCCCTACCTGGTGGTGGGCTGGTTGCGGGATGAAGGTATGATTCGCGACTTGCGCCACGTGTTTCTGGTTTTTGTGGGGGTCCTCTGCGTGGCGATTGGGGCGCTGTGGTATCTGGTGAGGCGCACTTTGGTGCGGGACCGGCAGCCGGACTAGCTTGCCTGGCCACCCCTGTGGGCCAGCGCACGACGAGGTAACACCCGGTTGTCCGCGCTGTGACTGTCCGGTCAGGAACGCGGCCCTGGCGGAACTTCTGCCGGCTGTGGCAGCTGGGCACGCCACTTTGCGGTCTCTGCCGGCTTTTCCCAGGACTGGTACAGCGCGACCAGCCGCCGAATGGCTGCAGTCACGCGTTGCGCGGCCGGTGGGCGGGGGGATTCCAGAGACTTCTCCAGGGCGGCCAGACTTTCCAGCAGCAGTGGTTCGGCCGCTTCAAATTGCTTGACCGCCGCGGCGCGATCCGATTCCAGGAGCTGTTCTCCCTGACCCAGCAGGGTGGCACCCAGCATATTTTGTACGTCTGCGGTAACCCATGCCTGGGGCAGGTGCTGCTGGTGCAGTTGCAGGCATTCACGGAGATACCCTGCCGCCTGGGAAAACTGCCTGGACTGCAAGAGATCGTGACAGACTGGCGTCAGTTGGCGGGCGAAGTTCAGCGGTTGCTGGGCCATTTGCTGGCGCTGGATTTCCACCCACTGCGCCACCAGGGGTAATCCCTGTTCGGCCTGCCCGGTGACCAGGTAGAGCCTGGCCGCGGTCAAACGGATCGCCTGGGTCGCCGGGTTTTGGCCGCCCAGCCGGGCTTCCTGGACGGGCAGCAATTTCGCGTAGATGGCCAGTGCCTCAGCCCAGCGTTGTTGTGCGGCGTGGACATTGGCCTCGCCTTTCCAGGCGGCCAGCGTGACCCGGTGTTCTGGCCCCAGCGTTTCTGTGGCGGCTTCCCGGACTTGTGTAAAGAGGGCCAAGGCCTGGCTGTACTGTTTGCCCGCCAGCAGCGCATCCCCCAGATTGAACAGCACCATCAACGTGTTGGGATGCTGGGGACCGAGTTTGGCCTCAAAACCCTGTCGTGCTTGTTGGAACATCTCTACGGATTCCTGCAAGCGTCCGGTGGAACGATAGGTCGAAGCCAGGTTATTCATGGCGCCCAGTGTGTTGGGGTGATCGTCTCCCAGCTTGTTGCGCAGTTGCCCCAGATTTGCTTCAAACAACGCCAGTGCTTCGCTGGCGCGACCGCTGGACCGATACCCGGTTGCCAGATTGTTGAGCGCAGTCAGCGTGTTGGGATGAGCGGGCCCCAGCTTGCTTTGAAACTGCTTGAAGGCGGCTTCCCAGAGTGGGATCGCGTCTGCCAGTTTGCCGCTTAGCCGGTAGGCGTCTGCCAGGTTGTTCATCACGCCGAGGGTACGGGGGTGGTCTGTTCCCAATTGTTCCTGGCGGTATGCCAGGACTTGTTGATACAGGGTAACGGCTGCGGGGAACCGCTCGGCGTCGGCGTAATCAAGGGCCAGATATTGCATGGCGTTTATCGTGCCGGAGTCGCGGGGGCCCCACTCTTGTTGGGCCAGCCGAACGGCCTCTTGGTGTATTTGCAGGGCCTCAGCACGGCGTCCGATTGAGCGGTAGACCATCCCCAGGTTCCCCATGCTGGCGATCGTTTCGCGATCGTTGGGGCCGAGGGTAGTTTTGTATGCCTGCAGCATCTGCTCGTGCAGTGTGATCGCTTCGGCCGATTGACCCGCGGCATCGTAGGCGACCGCCAGGTCGTTCGTTGCTTTGAGTGTCAAGCGATGCTGGGGGCCGAGTTCGTCCTTGCACGCTTGCAATACTTGTTGGTGGAGTGGTAACGCGATCTCGAGCTGGCCGGCTGCCTGGTGCGCTGTTGCCAGGTGGTTGAGGATCGACAAGGTGGTCGGATGTTGTTTTCCGAACCCGCTGACGGCCAGTTTGTGGGCAGTTTGAAGTTGGGAGACCGCCTTGGTCACCTCGCCCAGTTTGGTATAGCTGGTTCCCAGGATGTCGCGCATGGCCAATTCGATGTCGGGCGCGTTCTTGAAATCTGCGGCGATTTGCGGCTCGGCCGCGTCCAGAGCTGCCCGGATCGTGGTGTTGACGCCCAGCCCACCCGCGCCATCCGCGGGCCGCGCCGCGGCCAGGATGTCATTCTTGAGGAAGGTGAGTATGGACTGCGACTTCTGGCGTGCGCTCTCCGCGATTTGTTGGGCGCGTTGTGCCTGGGCTTGTGCTTGTTCGGCTTCTTGACGCTTGCGGTCGGTTTCGATCCGCGCGGTTCGTTCGGCCTGGTTGGCGGTTTCCAGTTCGCTGTTCTTGTGCGCCAGCAATTGATTATTGGAGGCAACGATGCTCGTCAAGGTGATCGCACTGGCCAGTCCCACCACCAGCGTGGCGGCGACCATGGCGGTGACTGCCGGGTGTCTGCGCATCCAGCGTTGCCATCTGGCCAGCAACGGTTCAAGGTACACGGCCGTGGTTTCGTCTGCCAGGTACCGTTCGACGTCGTCGGCCAGCAGCGCAGCGGACGCGTAACGGTTCGTGGGTTCCAGCGCCATGGCTTTTAAACAGATGGCATTCAGTGCGCCTGGGATCTGTGGGTTTACCGCGCGTGGCGCGGGAAAGTCACCGGTTCGGATTTGTCGGACGATCCGGGTGAGATCGGTGCCACGGATCGGCGCACCGCCAGTCAGCAGGTAGTAGAGCGTGGCACCCAGGTTATAGATATCGCTGGCGGGACCGGCTTCGGTGAGGTTGCCCCGCGCCTGTTCAGGGCTCATGTATGCGGGCGTACCGATGGTACTTCCCAGTTGCGTGGCCGCCGAGTCGCGATTCGCTGTAGTTACCAGGACTGCTTCCGAATCGGCGTCATGGTCCTTGTCGCTGCCAACCGCTTTGGCAGCTCCCCAGTCCACCACCAGTGTTTCCCCGAACTTTCCCAGCATGACATTGGTCGGTTTGATGTCCCGGTGCAATACATGTCGGCTGTGCGCGTACTCGATGACCTGACAGACATCCAGGAAATGGGTCAGCAACTGCCGGAATTCACGTCCCGAACAGGTACCAGTGCCCAGGTGGAAGCGATCGGCCGCATCTTGCAGTCGCTCTCCCTGAATCAACCGCATTGCGTAATAGGGGCGACCGTCCGGATGTTCTCCGCGCCCATAGACGGGGACAATTCCCGGATGCTCCAGGTTGCCTGTGATTTCGGCTTCGCGCAAGAAACGGCCGCGACTGTCGGAGTCGTCTGCAAACCGTTGTTGGAGTTCCTTGAAAGCCACTTCGCGGTTCAGCTCGGTATCTTGTGCGACCGAGACTTTGCCGATCCCTCCTTTGGCGTGCAGTCGCAGGACATTGAACCGATCCGCCTGCGTGGCCGTGGGTTCTGCGAAACTGGGGCTGACCCCAGGTGCGACAACGGTCTGTTCGGGATCGACGATGCGAGTGGGTGATTCATTATTGGCGCTTTGATGCTGGTCCGCGCGTTGGCGCAGGTTGATCAGCGGGTCGCTGAACTGGACTTCGATCGCCAGCGCCTCGAGGCTGTTCTCGACGGTTCCACCGTGTACGGAAAGGTGTCGCTGGACAAGATTGTCCAGCAACTGGTGCGAAGCATCGTCGATCGCCTGTTGCTGCAGAAGAATGTCAGCCAGTGGCTGGTCGGGCGCTTCCACCCAGGTGTCCAATGCGTCATTGAGTTGATCACCACGGACCAGGTCGTTATGCAGGGCCAGTGCGCCGCAGAGGAGATTGTGGTTGCGGGAGGCAGTCATGTTCGCCGTGCTTGCTCTGTTGTCGAAAAGGGCCGATGGTGCCCAACGCTAATTCATGAAATAGACTGCGGCGCCAATGCCACCTGCCACCACCAGTCCGGCGACTGTGGTGAGGGTGATCTTGATCCAACTCCAGGGGCGTTCGCCTTGGACCTCACCTGTCTGCGCGTTCACCATGACCTGATAGGTTGTTTCGCTGTAGCGATACGCCAACAGCCACAGCGGCAGTAATAAATGTTTGTAGGTCAGTGCGTCGTAACGCGTATCGATGGAATGGACTTGCTGGACATCACCGCCGATATCCCTCCGCACATCCCGCGAGATTTGCGTTTCCATTTTTTGCTTGGCATGGTCAAACCCCGGACGCAGACCGAGTTCATAAGTGCGTGCCTGGAATCCGACCAGCGCTTGTCGTGTAAACGGGATGCACTTGTCGAGGTACCAGGGTTCCAGACGGTCGAGAAGTTTCGGAGGCAGACCGGTCGTCGCAGAAATCAGGACGTCGTCGAAAAATCGTTGTACCGTGCCGCGGACGTGGTACCAGTGGGTTTTTTGGACTTGCCGCGTCTGGGTCTCTCCATCGCTGTCGGTATACGTCTCGGTCTCGTAGTAATGTTCTCCTCGCTCGCCGACGTAGTGGCTGAAGGTTGCCGAATCGAAGGTCCAGTAGGGCAGGTAGACTCCGTTGAAAATCCCCTGGCCTCCGCGATGGCGGAAATCGTTGGGGGCAAACCAGCGTCCGGCGACCCATTTTCTCAGATTTTCGGCGGCCTGTTGTTTGTTGACTTGAAATGGTAACACCGCGTCGACTGGCAAGCGGTCGTTTTCGGCAGAGTGGGCACTCTTCAATTGGATCGGTGAACCACAATAGGCGCACTCGGTACTGGTGAGCGCGCCTTCAAAAATAACCGTGGCTCCGCATCCCCGGCAGGCAAGTTCCTTGGCACTACTGGTCTCTGGGGCGTCTCCACCTTGTCCTTTGCGCTGACTGGTAAGCCGATCCAGCATGGCGGTCAGGTCTTGTTCGACAATGGTGGCCTCGGCGTCAATCTGCATTTCCTTGACGTGGTCGCAAAACGGACAACGGAGGCTCTGCTGGCCAATATGGAATGTCAGGCTGGCGCCACACTGTTCGCAGGGAAAGGCGCGTCCCTCCGAGTCATCCGCCGCCCGCCCGGCGTCGGCAGTGGAGGCAGCGGACCTTGGTTTCTGGAGTGCGTCGCTCATGTGGGGTTGCGTCCTGCACAGGGGCAAAGAGAAGTCGCCACAGACTGCGAAT
>CAZITS010000370.1:0-5852 GCA_964542185.1 uncultured Pirellulaceae bacterium | reverse complement strand
CCGCGCGGAGCGTGGGCGAAAGGCGTTCGTCCGAATTCGGACGTAAACAGAATCAGCGTGTCGTGGAGTAAACCGCGTTGTTTCAGATCCTTCAGCAGCGCAGCGACGGGTTGGTCAATCCGCATGGCCTCGCGTGCATGATTGACATAGTTGTTTTCATGTCCATCCCAACCATGCCGTGGGCTGCCTCCAAAGGCACCACCGGAATAGATTTGTACGAAACGAACTCCCCGCTCGAGTAGACGTCGAGCGAGCAGGCAGCGACGACCGCAGTCGGCAGTCGCTGAGGCCTCCATTCCGTAGGATGCGATGGTTGACCTGGTTTCAGACGTAAAATCTACGACTTCCGGTACCGATGTTTGCATGCGTGCAGCAAGTTCGTAAGCCCGAATCCGGGCTTGGAGAATGTCATCGTTTCGGTCTATCAATTGTTTGTCATTGATGCGTCTCAGCAGAGTGCGGGCGTCGTTTTCGGCAATTCGAGAAATGGCGGTGTTGGCAAACAGGTTACGAATCGGTTGCTTTCCGTTGCGAAACACGGCTCCTTGGTGGCGGGCCGGCAAGAATCCGCTGGACCAGTTGGCAGCCCCGCTGTTGGGAAGGCTTCGCGAGTCGGGCAAGACGACAAACGTCGGCAAATCATCGGTTTCGTTTCCCAGTCCGTAGGACAGCCAACTCCCGAGAGAGGGGAAACCGTTGGACTGAAATCCGCTGTTTTGCAGGAACATTGCCGGAGTATGGTTGCCACTCTCGGAGTGCATCGAGTTGATGATCGTCAGGTCGTCGGCGCAGGTTGCGAGATGTGGGAAGAGATCTGAGATCCACAGTCCGCTTTGACCCCGCTGGCGGAATGTCCACTCGTGTTTGCGGAGCAGCCCAGCGCTACCAAAAAAAGTGTCGGGTTGCACGAAGTTGGGAAGCGGTTTTCCGTGTAGTTGATCAAGCGCAGGTTTGTAGTCGAATGAATCGACGTGGCTGAGACCACCGATCAGGCAGATATGAATAACCCTTTTGGCTTTGGGCGCCATGGCGTTGCCTGGCGTAGCAAGCCGTGGGGCGCGCGTTGTGGTTTTTCCACGCGCGGAGTTTGCCTGCAGGAGATCGATAAGGGCAGCGCCACCCAGCCCGCTGAGGTTGAAGTCGAGAAAGTGCCGCCGCGATAGTTTTCCGGGAAGGTCATTCATTCGATCAAAATCGCTTCGTTACAGTTGAAGAGCACGCGCGCCAGCAGCGTGAGGTTATGTTTGCGGACAAGCTGGATTGCGTGGTCCCGTTCTGCATCATCAGGTGCCCTGCCTAGCACGAGGTTCCACATCCGATCTACCTGGTGGGGAATCCGGGGGCCAGATTCTTTCACGACTCGATGTGCCAGGTGATCAGCCATGCGTAGCACAAACGGGTGATTCCATTGGCTGAGTGCCTGGGAGGGAGTGGTGGTGACATTTCTGCGGGGAGTGGTCGTCGATGGGTCCGGGCAGTCAAATGTTTCCAGCAGTGAATTGCGTTCACCACGTACCTGCCAGCGGTAGATCGTCCGTCGGTTGAACGCGGGGCCAATCGGGTCGATCGCGATGTAGTAGTGTGCGGCTCCTACTTTTTCGATGCGGACATCCTTGAAACCAGGGCCATGTGACGTTCGGTTGAGCACTCCTGCGATCTCTAGAATCGAATCGCGTAGTGTTTCCGCATCCACGCGTTGTGCATTTTGTCGCCATAGCAATCGATTTGCTTGATCCGTGCGGATTGCAATGTCGCGGATAGGATGTAAAGCGGGATTTGACGTTTGCTGGTACGTTGCTGAGGTAACGACCAGCCGATGCAGCTGCTTGAGTGAATAACCATCGGAGCGGAACCAGCCAGCCAGCCAGTCGAGTAATGCGGGGTGGCTGGGGCGACCACCATTGAATCCGAGGTCGTTTGGTGATGCTACGATCCCGCGGCCGAAGTGGTAGTGCCAGATGCGGTTGACGATCGTACGGTGAAACGGTCCGTTCTTGGGGTGGGTGATCCATTGGGCGAGTTTTCTTCGACGTTCTGCGTCAGTTGCTTGCTCGTTCAGTCCAAAGGAGGGAGGGATTTCGGCGATCGCTTTCAGACCGCCAGGCAAAACCGGATTCCCAGGGTTCTTTACGTTGCCGCGCTCCAGTACACGCATGACTCCAGGTGCGGCAGGTATTACGGTGAAAACGGGGTTCGAAAATTGTTCCCTGAGTTTGTCGATTTCTTTGTTGAGGGCCTCGATGCCCGATCGGTAGTGTTTTTCTTTCGTAGTGACAGCGTTTGGCAGCGCCGCATTGGTTGGACCGCTATAAAATTGAACCGCGAAATGCCCCGGTTGGTGTTCGACGGCATGGATTGCGCTTGTGCCGGAATGCGCCCAGCGGCGGGACTTGGAGCCGTAGTAAACTTTGTGCCGAGTCGCCACTTGTGATCCCGGTGCGTGGACATGCTGCAGATCTGCAAAAGTCTCGTGAAATACGATGTGCTCAGACTCTTCGGTCACGGTGACCGTGTCGAGGCACGCGCCAAATCGGTTGGTGTGTATGGGGAACGCGCCAATCTGAAATGCCAGGTTGCCCGTCCCGTCTCCACGATAAGTGAACGTCTTCTCAATAAACGTTCCTGCTTGTTGGTTTTTCCAGACGCCAGGTTTTATGTAATGGCTTGCCAACAGGGAGCCGTTTTGCCGAACGACTCGCAGTGAGAGACCGTCACGAGCCCCAGTTGCCTGCGCTGCGTTGGCCCAAACGGTTGGAGCGATCTTGAGGCTGACGTGATACTGGACACCTTTCTGGTTCGCAGGAATTGGTTCCTTCAAGGTGATTTGGTTGGTGGCCGTATTTGTGAAGCCATGACGTTCCCAAATCGAGTTAATCAACTGGCCTTGCAAGTTGTCCCGTTTGTCTTCGAGTTCCCGCAATTGGTTCCTGGCTGCGGGCGTGGCGAGGTCTGTGATTTGTCGTGAGCCATGGGTGACTCCACCGAGTGCCGCAATAAACTGGTAATATTCGCGGGTTGAAATGGGGTCGAATTTGTGATCGTGGCAGCGTGCGCAATTCACTGTTAAGCCAAGAAACGTTTGTGCTACAGTGCCCGCCATCTCTTCGAGTTCGTCATGGCGGGCAGCCAGTTTCATGAGGGGGTTTTTGCCAAGCACCGTATTGTGGATGCCGGCGACGAGGAAACCGACCGCAGCCGCACCCGAAATCGAATCGGGGCCAACCAGGTCTCCTGCGATTTGCAGCTCGGCGAATTGGTTATAGGGTAAGTCTCGATTCAGCGACCGAATTACCCAATCCCGGTAGTGCCAGGTGCCAGTTCTCGGCACGTTGTACTCGTAGCCATGGCTTTCTCCGAAACGTGCCACGTCCAGCCAATGTCGAGCCCAGCGTTCGCCGTAATGTCGGGAATCAAGCAGCTCGTCAACGATTCGTTCCCAATGATCCTGTGTAGGATGTTGCGTGAATCGATCGATGAGATCGGGAGGAGCGGGTAGTCCGAGCAGGTCGAAATGGATTCGGCGGATCAAAACACGCGGGTTTGCTCTGGGACCAGGCTGCAGGCCATTGTCACGCAAACGAGCTTGCACAAAACGGTCGATTTCGTTGACAACCGTTGTGTCACGGCTGGCCGGAGGGACTTTAACGGGGCGGAGTGGCTTGAGTGACCACCAGTCGTATCCCGCGTGTTGCTCGGTGGATAGACGGTGGGTGTCGGTGAGGTCGTTGCCCCACGGCGCGCCGTTTTGGATCCATTGCCTGATGATGTTCTTGCTTGTCTTGTCGAGCGGTTTCTTGGGCGGCATTTCATCCGCTTGGATGCGTTGCCACAACAAGCTTTTACGAGAGTTGCCGGCGACGATTGCCGGGCCACTGTCGCCACCACGAAAGGCGCTGCTGCGCTGGGTCAAGTCAAGCCCGGCCTTGCCTTTGGTACCACGGTGGCAGGCCAGGCAGTGAGTGGACAGGATGGGTGAGACCATTTGGTCGAAGAAATTCTCAGGGAGCGGCACCGCACGCTGGCTGACTGCTGCCGGTGACTGTGGTTGCGCCGGCTGTACCTCGACCACGAGGAAAACCACCAGGAACGATATCAGGACTACCAAATGGCCCACGACCTCCTTGTGTGTCGTGGTCCCTGTAGTTGTACGGGCAAGTGGAAGAGCAAACACGAGACGTAACGTGCCTTTCTTGCAATAGGTGTAGCGCTACATCCTGATGACGAAGTTCAGACAGGTGAAATTCAGCCCGATTCTATCTTAGCAGCGGGGCTGCTTTGTGCCAGGTCGACGTGGATGTGAAGTGGACTGGAATCGCTGTGCTTTGCAAATTGTGTGGGTCCGAGCAGAGCAGTCGACGTTTTTTACTGATAAGATTCAGAGTCGCTTGATGACCGTTGGTTGAGTCGCAGGAGGTCTCGTCGTGTATGCGTCCACATTGCTCAAGGTTGCCTGCGCTATGGTTAGCGTTGGGATTGTCACATTTATACAGGCGGCGTCACCGCAGGATCGGCAACGTCTGGAAATTTTACAGGCGCGGGTTTGTGTGACCGGAGCGGATCATAATCGGCCGGCGGATTATCCAGGAATCGGTGATTTTATTGGCTGGCCCGGCGGCTTGGACCGGATGCCCAACGGTGATTTGCTGCTCACACACTCGGCAGGCTACTGGCATTCCTCATTTGCGCAGCCCAGGCAAATCGAACCTGATTTGCGCAAACGCTGGCTGGCAGAAGGCTGGCCGTTGGAATTCGCAGCGCCAACGGGTGGACGTACGATGGCCTGTCGTTCAACAGACGGAGGGCGGACCTGGTCGAAGCCATTTACCATCGTAGACCATCGACTCGATGACGGCGCCCATGCCGTAATGACTCTCCGAAACCGTACTGTGATCTGCTTTATCGGTGTGCAGGCTTCCTGGTATGGCTATCGCCAGGCACCGGCGGCTTTCGCCAAGGACATTGACGGATTGAATACCAAGCAGTTTCTGGTTCGTTCGACCGACAACGGGCACACCTGGTCGCCGCCGATTGGCTTGGAGAGCCCAGGGAATTTCTATGAGCGCGCGCACGGGGGACGCCCCGTCGAGCTTGCTGACGGCAGCGTACTCTGGGCGACTTACTATCAGGTTCGCGGTGAGAAATACTTGCGAGGGGCCATTCGTCGTTCGACAGATGGTGGTTTGACTTGGCCGGTTGTGTCCAGGCTTGTTCGCCCTGACAACAATGTAGACGAGCCAGCCATTGCCGAGTTGAAAGATGGCCGGATCGTGTTGATCACGCGACCTGACGGCGCCGTTTTCCATTCCTCTGATCAAGGTGTGACTTGGCTCGACTCGGGAACCCGGTTGGTCTCTCGAGGAAAGTTCAAGGCTCCTCAGCTCGTTGTATTGGCTGATGGAACATTAGTGGCGATTGCCACCTGGAATAGATTGCGGGTTTGGATCAGTCGTGATGGAGGAACGACCTGGTCAAAGGATATTCCGCTGGATACTTCAAGTTACGGATACCCTGGTTCCTATATTCTTGAGGCAGACCAATCGATCCTGCTTCCTTATTGCGCGAGCGGGCGAGCGCCCAACCGAGTTTATCTGGTGCGTTTACGTCTTAACCCGGCACGCGATGGGATTGAGCTGCTGCCTGTCGTCAGATGAGCCGTTTGTGGCTGGCAGTCGTTACTGTACTGACGGTGCCAGAGGGAGTGCCAGGTTAGGGATTCGACAGAATCAAGTCTGCAGGGATGACAAAGCAAGGCGAGTCGGCGGGATCAAAACGCAGGGCCTGGCATATATCCAGGCAGGGGTGTGTAAATCGTCTGCGAATCTACACGCGTTTGGCTTTCCTCTTTGTTGTAC
>CAZITS010000369.1:0-5928 GCA_964542185.1 uncultured Pirellulaceae bacterium | reverse complement strand
CGCATAGGCCAGAATGGGGCGGGTTGTCGAAAACCTCCCTTGACGCTGTGATATGACGTCCGCATAAGCATCCTTGAACGAAATAGTCTGTAGCCCCTCACTCACGGTCGGTGTTGCACGCAGACTCTCTGGTGCGTAGATCACGACGGTCCCACTGACACGTTCGACACGGTCCGCTGCTACACGTGGCAAACCAATGGACAGATCGGTGGCGTTCCCAGTCGGGGTCACCAGATTCGGATCGTCCAACCGTTTCTGCAATTCTACGAACAGGCCCACTTTCCCTTGAGCCTTACCCCCAAGGTTGACAATCAATCTTGTTCCTGCGGCAGGGGTTACATGGTGAGAATCAACAGTGACTGCCTTGACATCCTGGTCAATCGCCTGGCCACGAACCTGTCGAATCTCAAAACCTGCAGGGATCTCTAATTCAACCTGAAACACACCTGCCCGCTGGATGTCCAACACTGCCATCAAGTTAACCGTTAACTGCTCCGGTTCGAGATGGACCTCAATCAGCTGCCGTGCGTGAATCCTGGGACGAATCTTTTCCAGTCGAAAAGCCAATTGATACGGTAGCGTCGCGTAACGGTAGGCAAAGTCCCAGGGGATTTTCTGGAGCGCCCCCGGCAATTCTTGCTTGTCCAGCTGCAACAATCCCGCACGCTGGGAAACCTCAGCACGCAAGGCTGGCGAAAGACGAACGACCAGCAAACCTTGCTGGCGCCCCACTCCCCGCGCTTGCACAAGCGGGACAGCCACCTCCCGATCACCCCATTCCTCGCTAAACTGCTCGAGCTCAATGGTCAACGTCTGTGAACCGCGGGCGGGCTGAAACAGTTGAACGTGGACCTGTTGAACGTCATCCGCTTCGACCACTTTCCATTGTCGGACATTCGGGTCAAAGACATTGATCACCTTTTGATCTAGCGGCACCTCTATCACCAACTGCTCAACTTCAGCCCGACTGATGTTATAGGCAAGTCGGGCTTGGGTGCGCATCACACCCTCATCCACGGTAACTTGCTGTTGCACTCGTACACTAGCGAGCGCCGCCAGGCCTGTCGCACCTTCGGAACGGGGAGTCCAACTAATCTGGACTTCGGGTGCGGCACCTACGAAAGCTAACACCACGGTTTCATCGACGGCGGGCCCCGGAGGCACCTCTTCGCCCGAGGCCCGAGATAACGTCGTTTCACTGGCTGCAATTAAAGGTTGAATATTGACCTTCACACCCGACTGGGGAACTCGGATCACCCACCGATTCACGGGAGCCTGGGGAGCCTGAAACCTGACCATGTTTTGACCAGGTGACCGACGAATGGCCTTGGCATAAACCAATTCAACAAGAAACTGGGCAGGACCTTCCTCGCGTTTTTCCAGCAACAGACGATAACCATCCTCGGCCATCACAATGCGCGCCGGCACATCACCTAAACGAGCCGAAAGTAACGCCGCCCCCTTGAGACGAAGAGGTATGCTGTGCCAGCCTGCGTGCAGCACTTCAATCTTGATCTTCGCGTGCACGCGTACAACATCTTCAGCAACGGTCGCTTGATTGGACACTTCGGTCAGCAACGCTTTAACAGGTGACTCAGGCCGGACAGGTTCTACGTCACCAGCGCGCGCTTTTTTCCACAATTGCTGAAACTGTTCATAAGGAATGAATACTCCCCTGCCCTCTTTCTCGAAAATCCCACGTAGTTTTGTATAGGGGATGTAGATCGTCTGTTCCCGCAATTCGGATTCAGATTCCACCGGTCCTTCGGGTTTCGCCTGTTGTGCTGATTCACTTGGCGCATTATCCACCGGTCGCTGGGCAGATACTGTCTGCGAGACTGCTACCACACAGCAGAATATGGCAAAACTGCAGAGAACAATCATTGGGCTGGTACGCCTGAAAAACACGTCACACATCTGCCTGGCTCCGCGAAAAATCGTTGTCATCGATTTCTTAGACGTAGAATGGGGCAATTTAGTTCTCTACCTGCCAAGTCCTTTCCAATAGGCACAGATCTCGGCCGCTTAAACATAGGTTCTGGCAAGCAGAAAATCTCCAGAAGTAGCCCGCCAAATCGACTTTTTCCGGAAGATCAACCAATTGATCGCGGATCTCCGGGAGAATGCCGCGTTTGACAAATACCAAAACGAATCCAGGCGATTTCCAAGTCCAGAAATGCCGGCCTGGGAATACTGGAAAAGAACGTCTTCTTGGTTTACGATCTGGGAGCTTTGAGGGTGACCTCCCCAGTCCCCTTCTTCGCCGCACATCTCACGTTAGGCGTCGAGGCCGCAATCAGGGCAACTGCTCGATTGTGACCACCGAAATCGAGACCACTTTGAACTGCAGGGTCACGATTGGCGTACATCGTGGCACCCTCTTACAAGGACGCCTGGAATGAAAAATACAAAACACTGTGTCCTCTGGTTATTCGCCTGGACCCTGATGCCCTCTCTGCTGTTTGCTCAAGAATGGTCACGCTTTCGCGGCCCAAACGGGACTGGAGCCAGTGAGTCCAGTACCATTCCAGTGAAGTGGACCGATAAAGATATCAATTGGAGTACCCAACTTCCCGGCATCGGCCACTCCTCACCGATTGCCTGGGGGAACAAACTGTTTGTCCTGAGCGCTGACCCCAAAACAGCAACTCGGCATGTGCTTTGTGTAGACTCTGAAACTGGTGACGTCCTTTGGCAGCGCGACTACAAATCATTGCCGCATCATCTACACGCGCGCAGTAGCTTTGCGTCGTCAACGCCGGGTGCCGATAGCCAGCGGGTTTATGTGGCATGGTCCGTTCCGAACAAGACGACTCTGCGTGCACTGGACCACTCAGGGGCAGAGGTCTGGACGAAAGATCTGGGCACTTGGACAAGTCAACATGGCTATGGCGCATCACCCATCATTTACAAGAACTTGTTGATCCTCCACAACTCACAACAAGCGCGGGGGCTCAAGCCGCATCAACTCGAGTCCGGCCAGAAGCCTGGTCGTAGCTACATGTTCGCGTTCGATGCGCAGACTGGAGACGAAGTCTGGCGCAAAGAACTCAAGAGCATGAACGTTTGCTACTCAGTACCTTTTATCTTTTCGCCACCCCAGGGCGGGCCTGATGAACTCGTATGCACCAGTACCGGCAACGGCATCTTCAGTCTCAATCCGCTAACCGGTGAAGAAAACTGGTCGATTGATGTATTCAAGATGCGAACAGTAAACTCGCCCATTACGGCCGGAGGCCTGATCTTTGGCACCAATGGGTCAGGTGCCTATTCCGGAAATTTCCTGGTCGCAGTACGTGGTGGTCGCCAACCCAAAATTGCCTTTCAGCTCAAGAACAGCGGTAAGTTCAAAGCGCCCTACGTACCCAGCCTGATCTCCTATGGTGACCTGGTATTTTGTATCTACGACCGCGGATTCGCGAGTTGCATCGACGCCAAGACTGGCAAGATCCACTGGTTTGAACGGACGAATGCAGCATTTAACGGCTCTCCTGTTCGGATCCGCGACAAGATCTACATTGCCGATGAAGACGGCATTGTCTGGGTGTTCGCTGCGAGCCAGAAATACCAGGTAATCGCCAAGAATCCGTTGGGAAATCCAAGCCGTTCAACACCGGCAGTATTAAACCGCCAGATTTGTTTTCGCACCTATTCAGAAAGTGAACCAGTCTCCCAACTGGTATCTATCGGGCAAAAACAACCCTGAGTTTTCCGAGTGTGGACATACGGCCGAAGCTTTACGCGTCATCAGCTCCGTCCAGAACGCGAATTAGATACAGCCGGCTCTTGCCTTGCATGGAATTCGACCATTCGGTTGCACCCAAGACATTCACTACCACCTCACGAACAACGCAACAGTGAACGTTCCCGGATTACCCAGGCGGGCGCACACTGGCAATCAGACAGGAAACCGATTGACGGTGGAGTGGATCATTGACCTGCAACGCAGACTGGCAATTCTGGATCGATGTCGGTGGCACGTTTACCGATTGCCTGGGGTTGGGTACCAATGGCCAGGAACTGAGACACAAAGTTCTCAGTAATGGTGTTACAAAGGGCGTCACCACATCAGAGTGCACAAGAGACTGCATCGTCGACCCGATGCGGTGTCATGACCCGGACGATTTCTGGCGTGGGTTTCAACTGAGACTTTTTAATGCCGATGGACAAATCGTCAGTCAGGTCAAAGTCGGTAATAGCCTTCGCAGAGACGGATGCTTGCGTCTGGCCAGCCCACTTCCTGAGACACCGTGGGTCGGCCAACCCTACGAGCTGGTTTCCGATTTCGATGCCCCGATCCTGGCCATCCGTTGGCTACTAGGCCTGACTCCAGACCAGTCTCTGCCGCCCGTTCGTGTGCGGCTAGGCACCACTCGAGGAACCAACGCGTTGCTGACAAGACAGGGCGCTGCAACTGCCTTGATTACCACTGAAGGGTTTGGTGACATCCTGCTGATCGGTAACCAAGAGCGGCCACAACTTTTTGAACTCAATATTCAAAAACCGACTTCACTGTTTTCACACGTGATCGAAGTAACTGAACGCATTAGTTCAACCGGAACGATCGAGCAGCCCCTTAATGTCGACCACGTTCTGCAACAACTCCATGAATTGCGCCGAATGGAAATTCGTTCACTAGCAATTTGTTTACTGAACTCCTATAGCAATGCTCAGCACGAAGAAGCGATTGGCCAACTGGCAAAGCAAGTTGGCTTTGACGAGGTCAGCCTCTCTAGTGCCGTCGCACCATTGGTCAAGCTCGTGTCGCGTGGCGACACCACTGTCGTCGACGCTTACCTGAATCCCGTCTTGCGTGCGTATGTGAACCGATTGCAAAAAGCACTGGGGACGCACGGTGACCTGCAATTACTCACGTCCGCTGGAGGCCTTGTGAACGGCAGACGTTTCACCGGCAAAGACAGCATTCTGTCCGGGCCCGCTGGTGGCGTCGTCGGTTTTGCGAGGGCCGCACAAGCAGCAGGCTTCGACCGGGCGATCGGTTTTGACATGGGTGGGACAAGTACCGACGTATCCCGTTTCGATGGCAAGTTTGAATTGGAGTTCGAAAGTCAAAAAGCAGGCGTACGCATTGCCAGCCCCATGATGTCAATCGAGACTGTCGCCGCAGGCGGAGGGTCGATCTGCGGATTTGACGGTGTCAAGTTGTGTGTCGGTCCAGATAGTGCCGGGGCCGATCCGGGACCGGCCTGCTACGGGCGCGGAGGGCCCCTGGCAATCACAGACATCAACGTCTTTTTGGGAAGACTTCCAATCGAATATTTTCCCTTTCCACTCAACCGGGAAGTAATTGGTGAACGGCTTCAGGACCTCTGTCGCCAGATCGCTAGCGAGACCAACCACCAGTACACCCCGCGTGCCCTCGCCTTCGGGTACCTGGAGATTGCCAACGCAAATATGGCCAAGGCCATCCGTTCCGTCTCTCTAGCGCGCGGTTACGACCCCCGTGAATATCTGCTGGTTGCATTTGGTGGCGCAGCGGGACAACACGCCTGCGCTATCGGAACAGAACTGAAAATCCCCCGCATTCTGGTGCACCCCGCTGCGGGAATCCTCAGTGCCTACGGTATCGGGCTGGCCGACGTCATCAAACATCGTGCCTGTGGAATTTACCGAAATTGGGAGGAATGCAACCGCGACCTGGAAACCGTCTTTGCCCAGCTCAGCACGGAACTCGAAAAGGAAATGGCAGCCGAAGGTCTCTCCTTGGCGAAGGCAAACAAGTCATATGCGCTCGAGTTGCGGTATCTGGGCACAGACGCCGCGTTGCTAGTTCGTGAGCCAGCAGACGGAGATTACCGCGCTGCGTTCCAACGAGATCATCAGCAACGTTACGGCTACTGCTATCCCGACCGCAGCCTGGAAATCGTAACCGCACGTGTTGAATTGATGATCCGTTCGCAAACTCAA
>CAZITS010000368.1:0-5928 GCA_964542185.1 uncultured Pirellulaceae bacterium | reverse complement strand
ACACCCGATGGATCAATCGGCTGGTCGCCGCTCTTGATTCGCCATCGACCAATCGCATCAAAATTCTCAAATCCTAATCCCAACGTATCCATTTCTCGATGACAAACAGCGCAACTGGCGTCTTGGCGATGAATCTCCAATTGCTTCCTTAAAGGCAACTCAGGAGCGACTTTTTGTGTCACCGCCAAATCTGGAATATCCGCTGGTGGATCCGGTGGCGGAGTTCCCAGGATATTCTCCATGATCCACTTTCCGCGTTTCACTGGTGACGTTCGAGTCGGGTTGGATGTCAGCGTCAATATACTCGCCTGGGTCAAGATGCCGGCGCGATTGACACTCTGCAGTGAAATACGGCGAAACTCGTCTCCACGAACGCCGTCGATACCATAATGACGTGCCAGACGCTCGTTGACAAAGCTGAAATCCGCATTCAAAAAATCAAGTAGACTACGGTCTTCAGCCACAACTGCATTGAAAAAAGTAAAGGTCTCTCGCTTCATATCCGACCGCAATTCATCGCTGAACGACTTGAATTGCTGCGGGTCAGGTTTAATGTCATCAAGGTTGCGCAAATTAAGCCATTGCCCAGCAAAATTTTCAGCCAGCGCTTGTGCTTTTGGATCCAGTAACATCCGTCGAACTTGACGGTCGAGTTCTTCCGGGAAATTTAACTTGTTGGCATCAGCTAACGCGAACAACTCTGCATCTGGCATACTGGACCAAAGAAAATAAGACAGCCGACATGCCAATTGCGCATCGCTCAATCTCAGCTCGCCTCCTTGCACATCTCCATCTCCACCAGGCTCCACACGGAAGAGAAAGTGCGGCGATACCAGCATCGCAGACAAGGCAACCTGCATGCCGCGTTCATAAGATTCACCGCGTTTCATGGCCAACTGCACGAAAGCCGCCAGGGCAGCCACTTCCGCGTCGGTAACAGGACGCCGAAAAGCGCGTCTCATCAGTGGCCGCAGCGATTCTTGAGCCAGTTCCACTGCATCAGCAACCGACGCAGGCTTCGCCTTGACGAGCTGCCTTTGCACCGCGGGTATCGCCGCATCAGGAACATCCAGAGGACCATCAACCTCGAGCCTGGCAACATAAACATTGCGATCACGGTTCTTGGGGTCTGGATCGTCCGGGCGATAGTAGTCGTTGATAAACCGCGCACTGAAACGATGTGAACCAGCCTTTACGACAGTAATTAAACCGACTGCCGATGGCCGTCGGCGCGATGACTTTACGTCGACAACTCCGACAGGTTTTCCATCGAGTGCCAGTTCCAGTTTGGCAACTTCAGGACCAGCTTGATCGGCACCTGCCACGACCCGCAACTCAAATTTCCCCTCGCGCTGAAATTCAAACGTCCCTTCAACACGAGCAGCAGACCACATACTGTAGATTCCTGCTTTATTCAGCATCGTAGCCCCGTCAAACTTCAGACGTTTCTTGGCCCGCCGTTGGCGCGGAACCGAAGCAGGGTCCACGATCACAATTGCGGCGGAGGCAATCGCCTCCGCTGCATCCAGGTACTTCTCGAAAAGCAAGGGCGGCAGCGAGAGCACGTCACCAATATTGTCAAACCCCTCGCCAACATCATCTGAGGGAAAATCACGTGCAGGGTGAATATCCAATCCCAACAAATCGCGAATCGTGTTGTCGTATTCACTGCGGTTCAAACGCCGAATCGTGACGGGAGTTAATGGGCGCGGCAAATCGCAATTAATCTCGGTAACTACTGGCCGAACCCAGTCGACCAGCAGCTTCCGTTTCTCCTGCGAAAGAGCAGGGCTCCCTTGTGGCGGCATTTTGCCAAATCGCAAAGCCCGCAGGATGCGTTCCCAGACTTTGCGGTCAGCGGTCACAGATTCCACATCCGGATACTTGTGTAAGGCAATTCCCTCATTCGCCTCCTGCGGACCATGACAATCGAAACACGCCTCTCGCAAGATTGGCAGTACTTCTTTCTCAAATTGCTTTTGCAGGTCCTGCTGCCGTTTAGATTGCGAAGTTGCGGCAGGCAACTGACTCAGCGCCACCTGGTCGCCAACCAGGTAAACAAAAACCCCCAGGACTGCGAAGAGCGTCAGTCGAACCACCTTCGAGCTCCTGTTTGCTGCTGCGTGCCCCCAATTGCAACCGGTTGCGTAATTCGCGCAACCGGAGGGCGCGCGAGCATCTACACCGATCGCGGGCCTCTTATACTGCCTGAGGGGTGAATTATTCTACCACCAAGCGACACAAGAACAATCACACCAAAGGTTTAACACAAGTAAAGACACCGCCAGACTATTTCGGTTAGCGCCGCATCGGCTGTAGCTCAGTCCGTTTCCCAGGCAAAATGTGACCGTCTGGCAAATTCGGTACCGTCCGCGGCTGGATTCATGTTGTATGTTTGTGCTGGGCGATAAGTCAACCCAAATTACCCATCCCTCTATAACCAGAATCTTTCCCAGAACAGTAACATCTATACAATCCCGCGAATCCAGAACAATTACCCATTTTACCTGATCGGTATTTTTTTACACGCCAGTCTTCCGATGTACCGGTTATGGCACAAGTGATTGCCCAGTCTGTTAACTGCCCTGGCTACCTGACTTCCGCAGGAGGAGCACTAAACCGTGACAACCCAAACTGAAATCACGATGGACCGACGAACCGAAAGTGACCGGAGATCAGGTGAGCAACGGCGTCAAGAGGAAGTGACCGTCGCCAGTGAACGCCGCGAGGGAGACCGTCGTACAGTGCAACGCCGCCGTCACATTGACCCAACAACGTGCGAAAGAGACTACAGCACTGATGAAATCGAGTTCATGCATGCTCTGGACGCTTACAAGCGTGCCAGCGGGCGCATGTTCCCGACATGCAGTGAAATCCTCGAAGTGCTACGAGATCTAGGGTACGCACGGAGCGATCAGGAAACAGAGTCCGTGGAATCCAATGCAGAGGGCATCCCGACGATCAATAATGACGATGAGACCGACCAGCCCCATCCTGAAACACTGTCTGCGCCGGTGGATGAGTCTGGGTCCGTGGACGAGTCTGAACCAATGACTCCTGAAACCGGTCAGCAAGAAGTACTGGAACCAATCCTGGCCGCTTCCGCAGCCTGTGACGAAATCGTTGATTTCGCCTGACTTCTCGTCGCCAACTGACTGCCAAACGCTTTTTCAGGGGCCGCTCGCTGCGGCCCCTGTTTTTTTATGCGCCCAGGGACTTTTATCCGCCCTGAGAATGGCTCACATATGGCGCGCAGCGCGGGACCCGGTGAACAGCAAATTGCGGCGTTAGTCTGCATTCGATCTTGCGATGCCAGCAGTGATTTGATACTCAAATCACTGGTTTTTTGGCCCATTTCTGCCGCATCAACAATAGACAGGGTGCCAACCAGCTCAGGAATTCTATGCAGAGAGTATTGCTTATCGTTGTTTTGCTGGTCGTTGCGACTCTGCTAGCTGTTTCAGACAGCTCCGCACAATCTGCTGCGGAAGAAACTACACCGAAGTCTGACAACAAACCGGCCGCTGCAGCCTCGCCTGAATCTGACCGTAGCCAGCCTGCTTCTAATCGCCCTGCATCTGCCCAGTTTGAAAGCGTTTGGTACATACCCAGTAGCCTTTCTTCCTGGATTCAACCAAGCGCCTGGGGGACAGCGGTCGAGCTGGGCATGAATGCAGCTACCGGTAACTCGGAGACCTTGACTCTGAAGACCGGCGCCGAACTAGAACGCAAAACTGATCGCAGCAAAACAGTAATTGACATCAACTATGCCAAGACATCCGCCAATCACCTGGAAACCCAACATTACGCACTATTAAAGACTCGCCAGGATCTATTTCTGAACCACTTGCACTGGAACTGGTTCACCAAACAGGAGGTTGCGTACGACGAGTTCAAAGCTTTTGACTTGCGGTGGGTAATCAACTCGGGTATCGCATATCGCTTTTCTGACAGTGACGACAAGAAACTGACTGGCCGATTTGGCGCAGGCGTTTCCCGTGAATTCGGTGGCCCTGACAACCGTTGGATTCCAGAAGCAGTCTTCGGTGCTGACTGGAAACGAAAGTTGACTGAACAGCAAGAGGTAAAGGCCACATTCGACTACCTGCCGTCCTGGAACAACTGGGACGAGGACTTCCGCATTACGGCTGATCTGGCCTGGGAAATTCGCTTCGACCAACCTGAGAACCTGAGACTCAAGGTGGGCATCATCGACCGCTACGACAACACTCCCAATGGAGCCGAAGCGAACGACTTCGCTTACTCGCTCTTACTTCTCTGGAAAAAATAGCGCGTAAGCAAGTAGCGAGCGGCACATCAAGAATCCTTGACGGCCGCAACACTTCGAATGGCATCACGTTACACGGCAGTCTCCGGGAAACAGCCGTGTTCGCTAATCACCACTCGTGTCGGTGTTATCTGATTTGGCGGCATCAAACTCGGGGTCGCGCCCAAAAAACATCATGTGCTGCCAAGGAAGCTTGTCGAATTGCTTTACCAACTTGAAGCCATTGCGAGGCAGCTCTTTCATGATCTGCCTTTTGCTCATTTTGTGAAGCGGCTTGATAGGCACTTGGGGGTCTTCTGCACGGTACTCGACCAGGACAACTACACCACGAGGTGTTAACGACTTGCGCATCGCCGATAGCATATGCTCAGGATGCGAAAACTCGTGGTACACATCGACACAGAGAATCAAGTCAAGTTTACCTGCAGGCAACTTGGGGTCAGATAGCGTACCAAGTACAGGCTGTACGTTCCGAATACGAGCTTTGGCAGCACGTTTCTGTAGCAATTTCAGCATTTCAGGTTGGATGTCCACACCTAGTACCGCCCCGGACTTCCCGACCATCCGAGCTAGACGAAGCGCATGAAACCCGTTGCCACATCCCATATCACATACCGTCATGCCTGGCTTCACACCCAGGTTCGCCCACATCAACGTGCAACGTTCTTCACGTTCACGTTCATTACGAATCAACCACTCCGCTCCGCTGTAGTGCATCGTCTGCGCGATCTTGCGACCTTGGTAAAACTTGAGCGGCGGTGGCCCTTTGCGATCGTTCCCGCGCTGCCCTTGCTGGCTCCAAACCGTCGAGGTGATCACCAGGCAACCAAAGATGAGGGCAAGGTGACAGCTGCTGTGACGAAGACTCATACCCGAACCTCCCAGGAGTCGGTGCGAACAAAAGGGACCGAGACAAGCGGGTTTGTCCAGTACGATCCAGCAACAAATCCAGACGTCATAGATGGCCCACAATGCTCAACAAGTATCATAACGCGAGGAAGCGACTCACATCAAACTCGCTGAGGTGATTTTGCAGGCCGTGCCAATGGCAACACCATGAAACAGGGCACGATATCTGGCAACCCCCATCTCTGGCAGCAGGCCTTGTGCTCGCGCGTTCAACGTCCACTTGGAGACAGACAAACCCTGTACTCAAGCATCGATCTCCGCGACGTCCAGATGGTCCAGCATTGCACCTACGAAAGTCTCCAGAGGAACGGGACATTCCCCCCGATCAATCTCCTGCAGGGCATTGAAAAACCAGTCTGCCCGGGAAAGTGGTGTTCCAAATTGAATCCAGCTCTCCAGACACCCGTGCCCAACAAGGAATATTCCCAGCGGTCGCAACTCATCCATCAACTGCTCAACCCATGGACGAAGATCGTCATCAATCGCGTCTAATCCGACTTCTCGAACCTGCTGCTGTTTTTGCTGAGCGTAATTGACAGATTCGTCACGAGGTATTTCGTCACTCTCAGCGACGTTGAAGTCGCCTGCAGACATCTTCAGCAATTCACTTTCCATCTGTTGAATACTGACGCCTGCCGGCGCCTTCAATCCCTGACCATCGAACATCCGCGTGAAACGGTCACAGGTTCCCAGCCATGTCGACTCCATACCGGCAGTCGACGCAGCTTCAA
>CAZITS010000367.1:0-5959 GCA_964542185.1 uncultured Pirellulaceae bacterium | reverse complement strand
GACCCGTGGTCGAGAAGCTACCGTCAGACTTTGAGTTCCACAGGAGTTACCGACCGTGAAATGGCTGACCTGCCTGCTGCCCGTGATCGTCGCCCTCTTCGTTCAACCGGCGCCAGCCGCGGACGACTGGGTGGACAACTTCTATCAGTTTCGTCTGCCAGTGGAGGTCGACGCCGAGGCGGGCGGGTGGCAGGTGTTGCCGATCGATGCTGAGCGGATCACTCGCGCGATCAATCGGATGGGACCGTTTCGTTTCGATCCCCATTATCTGGCCTTCAATCAGGTGAAACTGGTTGAGGTTGATGCGTCGGGGAAAGTGATCGACAACGCGGTCGAGGGAGGATTCACGCTCGTCCGCAGCGGCCCGGAACTGGCTGCCGCGGTGCTGGCCGGCGAGGGAGATAAACAAACGATTTCCGTGACTCCGGGAGGTTACCACCTGCTGCGGTTTACCAGTTCAGATGGTGGCAAGTGTCCGGCGCTGGCCTATGAGCCGATCTTTCCTCCCGGAACGCCACTGCGACGAAGTGTCTACCGCATCAGCTATTTTGCTCCGCTGTTGCCGCAGGCCAGGCAGACACACGACGTCTTGTTCGTGCCCGATGGCAAGTCAATGGAACTAATGGTCCGGGGCCGGTTCATCGGAACCATCCACGACATCAGTGTCCGGGCCGCCCAGATTCGGCTGCTGGCGAATGTCAGCGGTGCAGGGACACGCCGCTATCACCTTTACTACCAGCCGATGGGCAGCCATCACCTGCAGGTTCCCCGTCGCCGTCACCAGCAGGTGCCCGAGCGGACGGCGACGCTGCGGTCGGTGGGAGCGGCGACCGAGTACATCGGTGATACGCGTTACCGCGTGGGCGATTCGGAATCGGTGCGTGCGTGGTTTGCCGAAACGACTGTCAAGATGACCCGCCAACGTCGTCCACCGCGACAGGTCCGCCGTGGCATCCGTATCTCGGCTGCCGCCAACGAGTCGCAGGCGTTTCAGCTGGTGCTGACGCCGCGCCGTGCCACAACGCTCGATTCGGTGACGCTCTCGGAGCTGAGCGGATCGGGCCGGACACTTTCGATGCGTAGCGCCGACGTGAACCTGGTCGAATACGTGCCGATCCAGACCGGTAGCTTCATTACGCCGGCGCGGGTGGCGGGCGATGTGGGTGACCCGCTGTTGCCGCTGGACCAACCGGTCAAACTCGATCCACTCGATGGCAACCGCGCCGTGTGGATTACCGTGCACGTCCCGGCCGGCACGCCAGCTGGTATTTACAAGGGCAGACTGCGCGTTGCCTTCCAGGAGGAGGGGCTGGATCTCCCGTTTGAATTGGAGGTGTACGGGTTCGAGCTGCCCGAGTTCGCCTCGTTCGGGTCCGACATGGGGGGCCAATATATCGTCAAACAGCTCAACCATCTCAAGAAACATCCACAGCGCGTCATCGACTATCACGGTATTTCGTCCAAACCCGACATCCTGAAGCTGACGCGGAGGTACTACGACCAGATGGCGGCTGCCAAGTTCTATCCCAAAAATGCGGCGCTGCTGACTGAGATTGGCATGAACTGGACGCCACCACCGGCGGGGTTTAACGTTGACCGGCCGGGCAACTTCATCACGCTCAAGGACTGGGACTTCACCCGGTTCAATGCCGAGCTTGAGCATTTCATCAATGGTCGCAAGGTCAACAGCCTGTGTCTGCTGCACACCAATCCGACGGCCTGTAACCAGTTCAACCATCTTCCCGGCGCACCGCTGGATGGTCCGGCAATCTCGTCGCCCCACACCTCAATGGGATGGCAGACCTGGCGGAAGATGACAAGCGTAGCCTACGACAAGCCGGCCTCGAGCAAAAGCGTAGTTGCAGTGACGCGCACACAGTTCGACAACGTCGTGATGCAGTTCTTCCGACGGATCGCCCAGGAGCTCGACAAACATGGTTGGCTGGACCGGGTGCACGTGCTGATCGACGAGACGGAGAATCCGACCCGCCTGGCGCACTTCCTGAAACTGTTGAAGTCGGATCCCCTGACGGCGCGGATCCGGGTGGTCGCCTGCATGCAGGGTCTGGGGTTAATGGATCCAGGTTCGCCCGGCAACGAAGGGCTCACAGAGTTTCCGTTCCCGAAACTGATCGACACCTATTGCCCCGAGATCGACGAGAACTACGACCGCTGGATGCCCTACTATTTTGATGACTACAAGATCCCCCGCGATCGCCGGAAATTGTGGTGCTACATTGTGACCAGCAGCCGGATCGCCATCGATACACCGGGTATCAACAACCGGGTGCTGGCGATGGACGTGTTTCAGCGCGGTGGCAGTGGGGTGTTGATGTGGGAGTCCTTCGGTTGGGACCATCTCTACGGGGACTCGGCGAATCCCTGGGAGGATCCCTACACCCGGCACGCCAACGGTTCGCTGGCCTTCTTTTATCCTCCCCGGAGGGCTCCCGGAACGCCACACGCCGATTTTACGATTACACCGTCTTTGCGACTGGCGACGTTTCGCGAATCGGTGGATGATTTTGAGTATGCCCGGATTCTCGAGGACCTGGTGAAGGCTGGTCGTGACAAGTCGGTCGACACAGTGGCTGCCGAACGCACGCTGTTGGATATCCGCAGGTTTTTCCCCGAAAATACCAACTGGTCGCAGAACGACGCCTGGTTCCTGGAATTACGCGATCGGATGGCTCGTCAGATCATCGCATTGCGTGCGCGACTCGCAGATTAAGTGCGATAGATATGACGGGGATCCCGGAGGTATTACCGCAGTGGTTGACGCCGCAGCCTCGGCGTCAACGCAAACAGCACCAGCGGATCAATGAGTCAAATGCCCCAGTGCCCGTTTACCACCGCGATCAAAAAGGTTCATCGGCTGGCATTGCCAGCGCCCGGCGGATCGCTTTCTCCACGTCGGGCAGGCGGCGACCTTCGTGCGCTGAGACGAGGTTGAATTTCTGGCACAGCTCGAACACCTTGCGAGCGCTCTGCCGGTACTCCGCCTTGTCCGCGGCCGACATGCCCGGGGGAGTTTCACCCAGCCAGGTGGCGCCCAGGCTCAGACGATGCGCGGACAGCGATGCTTTTTCGACACGCGCTTTCAGTTCCGGTGAGTCGGCCAGCACCAATGCCTTCGCGAAGAGCTGGAGACCGCGTCGTCCCAGTCCCTGGGAATAGTTGTATGCCTTGAAGATGTCTGGACCGTTACAGCCCGGGTGGTTCCCGGCGCGGCGCAGCTCCTGATCGGCGAGTCGCAGGAATTCGGCGATCGGTCCGGCGGCCTTGCCATAATACAGGTCCAGGAACTCGTTGATCAGTTCGTACGTACCCAGACGTGGGTTCCACAACAGCCTGGCATAGACGTACTGCACCAGCTCGGTCCAGACGATCTGGCCTCCCTGGATGAAAATACTCTTGGCGTTATTGGCGACCATCGTCCGGACGTGCGGCCCGGCCATCCGCAGCACCAGTGGCGGGGCGAAGTAGTCCGTGAAGGTGCCCATGCCGTAGTACCAGTACATCATCCCCTGGGAAATCTTCGACCACTGGCGCATGTCCTGCAGGTATCTCATGTTCTGCGGGCAGGAGAGTGAGTCGAAGGGATGGATCTGGCACGCATTGTAGGTGGCGTACTGGACGCGCACGTTGGGTTCCATCTTGATATTCAGGGGCGGCACCGCCGAGGCGGTGTAGGCGTAGGTGCCAATGGTTACCTCCGGGTGGATCTTGGCTACCTGGCGGGCAATGTGGTTTACGGCCAGAAACATCGGTGCGCCCAAGGCCTCTCCATTGGGGCCGTCGGGTTCCCGGCCGTCTTTGCGGATGATGTCCTGGCACCGCCCACAGTAACAGAGCGTGGCATCGGCGTGGGCGATGGGGAGCAACCCACGGGGGGCGTAATCCCTGACCTGGGACAACACTTTCTGGGTGATGCCCTGGATCACAGCGGGGTCGGAAAAGCAGGGTTGAGGGCTGTGGCCACGTTTGCCACTGCCATCGGCGGCGAAGTGCTGCGGGTGCGTCTCGCGCTGGAAAGGCACCCACTTGCCGATGTTGTGGAGAAATACTCCCTGGCGATTGTTGAAGCCAATCTTCTGCCGCCATTCGCCGGGCGGACCGTCATCACCCGAATAGCGGCCATTGGCGCGCAGCCTGGCGGCGAACTGACCGGTGTGTCCAGGGAGATCCTTGAAGGCGACGTAGCGGCAGTCAATCGGCGGCTGGTACGAGTAGTCGACCAGCTCCTGCTGGCCGCGCCGCAGGTCTGTATCGTTTGCGGTGTAGCGCGGTACGTGCGTGACCTGGGGCGCCAAAAACCGCACCCGCAGCACATCCTCCAGGAATTGATAGACGCCGTAGAGTACGCCCCGTGGACGGCCGCCCACGATTGCGATGTTGTCCAGCGTGATGACAATTCGCAGTTCTTCGGCGGCGTATTCCCGGTTGAGCACATGGGAGAGATTGCTGTTGCGCAGCGGAGTACTGGCCCCGATGAACACGTTGTTCGTTCCCGCTGTTCCGTCGGCGCAAAGTGGCAGGTGATGACCGATCGACTGGGCCAGAAAGTCGCGGAATTCCTCGGCGGCGTATTTTTCGCTGGCGCTCGCCGCGGGGTCGACGACAATCGACCAGTCTGCCAGCGTCCGCACATCCAGCCGCTTTCGCGGCGCCCCCAGCAGGCTTCCCTGGCAGCAGCAGACGACGGCCAGTAGCGTGAACACCGCCCAGTCCTTTGGTCGTATTGGCATCCTGTGGGTTCCTTTGTCTTGTGATGCTCCTGCTCGCTGTGCAGAGCAAGAGCAGGCCGTTCTCGAACTGTGATGGGATTACCGGATCGTATCGTACATCAGGTAGTTACTGGCACAGGTCCAGCCAGTCGCCATGGCGGTCAGTGTGGATGGACGTAGCGGGTGACTTCTTTGCTGGGTGCGGTGTTCCCCTTGAGGTGCGTGCGCTGGTAGAGCGGATATCCCATTTCTTTGTTGAGTTCTGTGAAGCCGCCATCGTCCGAGCTGATCCGCTGCAAGCTGAATTCTGCGGGACGCGGCGTGATGTCGACCAGCGTGTTGCCTTTGAACTGGCAGGTGTATGTGGTGTCGTAGGTGGGCTCGGTGTGCCGCTCGGTGGTTTCCACCATCGGGAAGGTAATGGTGACTGCGTCGTGGGGCTGCAGGTCGGCCATTTGCAGTTGACGCCCTAGCCAGCGAAGCGGTATTTCCTGGCCATTTACCAGGCAACGCACCGCATTGCGATCGACCCACAACGGCATCCGCACGCTCATCCGCTCGGCCTTTTTGTTGCGTAGAACCACCTTGCCCTCGTAGGGCAGGTAGCTGTCGATGTCGACCCAGGGCGAAGCCCGGTTCAGTAGCAGGTTTACCTGAGCCAGACCATCCTCAAATCGCACAATCGAATCCCAGGCTTTGTGCATTGCCAGCATCATGTTGGCGTTACAGCACATCGTCCACCAGGCGTACATCTTGGTCGGTTCGGCACAAGAGGTGAACGCCCCGATGTTGCGTTCGATGACATTCTCCGTGTTGTGGATCTGCGGATTGACCTCGAACTTGGGTGAATGCGCAATGATATGACCGAGTCGGTCACGGTCAAGCATTTGATGTTCGACGAGGTGATTGCGGACCATCGAATCGATGTCATCCCAGTAGTCACCAGCTCCCGCCTCGGACAGCATCAGGGCGATGTCGATCATGTCGGCCAGGGCACAGCCTTCGTCATTCTGGCCGGGGCCACCGTAAATCCGTTTGCTGGCATTTTGGCGTTGAGCGAGTGTTGAGACGACTGCCGGGAAAAAACCGATACGTACAATTCCAAATTGTCGGGAATACTCGTAGTAGGATTTCAGATAGCGCAACAAGGCAACGTCATTCGTCGTCGTGGCGTAGTCCGTCAGTCCGACCACGCCAGTCGCAAACCAGTGGAAATGGCCCTGCCATCGTGC
>CAZITS010000366.1:0-5964 GCA_964542185.1 uncultured Pirellulaceae bacterium | reverse complement strand
GCCTTTACACCAGGTGATTTCTTCGCCGTAACATCCACTCACCAGTAATCGCGAGTAGAAACAACACAAATAACGGGGGTGCGTTCCAGTATTCAGATCTCTGTACGCGGGAAATACGACGTTCTTTGCGATCGATCGACCCCGCAAGTTTGTCGATTTCTTCGATGTCCACGTAGACTCCACCACTGCGGTTCGAGATGGACTTCAACAGTTGCTGGTTGGTACCGGTTTCCGTCAATTCGAGTTCGGATCCATGTACCAGAAACTCGGTCGTCTGATTCGCACTGGGTAGACCGTCAGCAGTGATCCGCGCATGGACTTCATAACGTCCACCCGCTTGGGGAAAATACTGTCCCTGAAAGACATTGGGTTCGGCCGATCCGGTGCGCATAGGGACCGCCTGACGGCCACCGGCCTCATCGGTGACCTCAACGGTGACATCTCCAGCGGAAGCATCTGCAGCAGTGATCTGGCGAACCACTTTGATGGAGACCGGTTTACTGACGTCGTAATCAGGTCGATCCGTGCTGACGACAATTGCAGCTCGCTTTTGTTCCAGATCGCGTCCCGTCAACCAGCGTATGGTCTGGCTCCAGAAACGGGCATACAAAGAATCACTTCGTCCCACGATCCTGGCCACTCGCGTCCATCTCCAGGTGGTGTCGGCGGTGATGACCATGGTTTGCCCTGCGCCGTATCGACCCGTTGCGATCACGACGGCAGGCTGGTCATCAAACCGAAATCCCGGATTGACCGCCAGAATTTCAGCACCTGCTTTGGCCCGTTGGACGAGGCTGGATCCTAGTAGCGGAGGCGAGGCTTGCCACATGGTTGTATTTTGCACCGAGTCACTGGCGAGGCGAAAAATCGGATGCGCGATACCGTTTTCCGTCAATTCCAATACAAACGGATCTTCTGACTGCCGTATCCCATCTGCTGCGAAGACCACCGGCAGTATCTCGGCGAGTGGAGTCTGGCTGAATCCCTCCGGGCCAAACGAATGGTAACCACCTAGAACCAGCAGCGAATGGCTGCGCTTCTCGTCAGCGGTTTCCTGGTCGGCGTTGCCTTTCTCGATCCAACTGCTCAGCGTTTGGTATTCGGCAGGAGTCAGGTAGTCACTTTCCATATCTCCGAGAATGACGAGATCGGTATTCTCCAGTAATTCCGGTGTGATGGTTACTCGCGATGTAGTGACTGCCGCCCGTGCCGGGTTCGTACGTCTCAACGCAGTGACGAGTTGGATATCTGGGTCGTCTTCCAGTCGTTGGCGCAGAAATTTGTATTCATAGCGCATGAAGCCTTCGAAGTAGAGCACGCCAATTGCATTGGCATCCACACGGAGCGGAAAATGTTTTGAGTTGTTTCCCTGGCTTTTTTCTCCGGTCGGCGTCGTCACCCACGCGGTGTAGACAAAATCGCCAGCTTCTTTTGGCTCCAGTTTGACCGGTACACGTTCGCGCGTCCGACCCGCACCGAGTTCCACGGTGACCGGGGTCGCCGCTTCTTCCACACCGCGTCGAATCGCCACAGTGGCTGTGACCGCAGGGCCGGCCGATTTGGAGATAGTGATTTGCACATCGGCCTGGTTATTGACCATGACCCGTTCCGGTGCCTGGACATGGCTCAATTCCAGATCGAGGCGCGCAGCCTCTGCATCGCTCGAGAAACCGACACCGTAAATAGGCACGGAAGATTCTGACAATGCGACCGTATCTTCACGACCAGTGTTGTCGACACCGTCGCTGACCACGACCACACCGACCAGCAGCTGGGACCTTAACTGACCGATAGCTTTCGTGACTGCCTGGACCAGATCGGTCCGCTCTGCACGCGGTTGTGGGGGCAAGCCAGCGTTGGCTGAATCGCCGGAAATATCAAACAGGTCGACTGTCAGCGGTGCACCAGGATTCCCGGTTTGGAGTTCTTTTCGCAAACGATCAACCCCTGTTTGCGCACGCCCATAGCGTCCTTCCAGTGACATGGAACGTGAATCATCGAGCACGACCGCCAGATGTCCCGGGTCGACCAGATCGTTTTCTGCAGTCCAGGTTGGTTTGGCGAGTGCGAGCAGTAGGGCCAGTAACCCGGCCATTCGCAAGCCGAGCAGGATCCAGGTCAGCCGCCGTTGTGTGCGGACAAAGATCTCCCGGTACGTCCAAACCATGAACGCTGCACCAACGGTTACCAGCAGAATCCAGATCCAGCCATGCTGGATGCCCTCGAACTGTAGTGCTGCGAGAATCATGGATGTTCTTGAAATTCAAAGAGGGTGAACGAATACATTGGGAAATCAGGCCTGTACCGAGTATTCAGGGTGCGTCAGCCAGACCCTGGTTGCGTGCCAGCTGGTTCTGGATGCCGAGGTGTCGATTCTGAATCGGTAGCCTGTGTTGTCGTGATGGATGGTCTTGCTGTACGCGCCGAGGCGCGCGCAGCGCCTGACGCAGCGCGGCTGGACGTGGGTGGTTGTCGAGTTTTGAAATAACGCAGCAGACTAATGTGATTTGCAAACCAGGGTTCAAAAACAGCCACTGCCAGTGCCAGTAGCAAGACGATGTCCCACAGCTGTAATCCGCGTCGCGCGGTCAGCGATTCTTCGGCGATGCGATCGGGGGTGCTGATAAATGAAACCAGTGTCCGGCCAGGCAGTAACTTTCCACGCAGGTGGTTTTCCATCTGGACCCGGCGCTGTGCACCGCTCGCGTCCTGCTCGACCAGGACGTCGTCGAGCAGCTGCAGGTCCGATTCATACGCTTCGAGGTTGGCGACAAAATCCTGACCCGCCGCCTCCTGGCCCGGGAGGAACACGGTGTAAATCCCGGGTTGCGCCGTGTCGTCAAACGATTGGCGCGGGGGGGTGCCCTGGCGGATCCGCAGATTGCCTGTTGAGCCGTCTGGTTTCTTGATCAGCCACGGTGCGGCGCCCGTAGTGGCTGCCACGGCAACCTCGAAGCGGGCGCCTGTTTCATAAAAATTTTGTCGCGCTAAAGGTTCTTGCGCCAGATAGCCAACCAGTCGATAGAGCCATGGCAAGTACGCTGGTCGCACAGGAAAATTCGTCCAGTCGCGATCACAGCTACTGCTAAAGACGACGACTTTTCCTTGACCATAAGAACGCTCGCAGAGTAAGGGGGCACCGGTGCTGGTGTGCATCAGGATATTCGCGGCACCCGCATCGATCTTCCAGAATGCACGTAATGTAACACTGGCCAGGCTGCCGCCTTCCTGGTTGTCAAAGGTTGACAGAACCACATGGTTTCCATCGAAATCACCGATCTCAGCGGTGGCCACTTGGGTCGCCGGATCTCCCTCGATTCCCGTCAACTTCCCGGGAAGTAAACCACCGTGCAGGCGATTACTGCCGACCAGGGCCCGGTTGTAGTAGGCAGCGTTGGTTTGATCACCGAGAAAGACCAGCAGGCTGCCACCCTTATCGACGTACTCTTCAATGTTTGTCAGGGCGGGGGCAGCCAATGATTCCACGTTGGCCAACACCACCAGCTTGTGGGCGGCCAGGTCGACATTTTCCAGACCGGCGGGCGGGGCGGTGGAGATGTTGATGGGGCTTTGTTCTGATGAGCTGGCGGAGAGCGCAGCTTGCAGAAAAAACAACTCATCGAGTCGGGGCACCGACGAGGGTGCACCGTTGACAGCCAGCACATTCACGGTATCCAGCACTTCGAAGGAGAAATGCCGGCGATCGTCCGCCTGTAGTGTACTGTCGTTAATCTCCACATGGCCGCGGTGCCAACCGCCAGAGTTAAATGTGTGGTGAAATGTGGGGACAGACCACCGTCCGGCTTGTAACGATGCGAGATGTTGTTCAGCTACCTTCTTGCCATCGACAAATAATGACACATCACAATCGCGGACCGTGTCGCCTTGATTGCGGATGTGTGGTTGGATCACAAAAGGAATGCCAACCATGGGGCGGGCCGCTCCATACTGAACGGCGGTGACTGCCAGATTGCGCGGTGACTGGGGTCGCACACTAACGAAGAAGAAGTGAATATCTACACCTGCAGTGACATCGCGTTGTTGTTTGTCAGTAAGCTCCCAGCCGGTTTTTTGCAGGTCACTGAAGATATAGACTTCCTGACTGCTTTCACTTCCGCCGGACTGTACGAGCTGTTCGGCATGCTTCACGGCAGTGGAAAGATCGGTTCCCAGGTGGGACACGGTGAGTGTGTCAAGTGTTTGCCGCACATCGCCGAACTCGGGTGTTGGTTCTGGAAAGGGAATTTCGGGGCCGAGTTCACGGCGGCCGGCAAACACCAGGGCGACGCGATCACCCTCTTGTAATCCATTGAGGATTTCAAGTGCGCCACGTCGCGCGCGGTCGAAGAGGGTTTCGTCGTTTTCCCGGTATCCCATACTGGCAGAATTATCGATGACCAGGACGACGGTGCGACGATTCTGGGAAATCAAAAGCCCGCCTTGGCCAGGCCGGACAAAAGGTTGTGCGAGTGCCATGGCGAACAAGGCACACAGGGCCATGCGGGCTGCCAGCAAAAGCAATTCCTTGAGTCGGCTCATCCGATACGATTGCAAAAATTGATCGGTCAGGAACCGCGTTGTTGAAAAACGAAGTTTCTTAGTCCGTCGTGAGCGGCTGAGGTGGATGATCAGCGGGATGGCTGCGGATGCAATGCCGATGAGATAGAGCGGGTTGAGGAATTCCATGGCCGGTCCGAATGTTGTGTGGCTGGCTGGATGTCAGCGGTCTAATGAATCCTGTTGATGGATTGTGTGGTTCCAATAGTAAGTTTGCTTGTGAACCGCGAAATGCTCGAATGCGACGTTCGCGCCTCTTGGATCTCAGCGGCGGATATTTTGTCTTTTTGCCAGATAGGCCCCCAGGTAGGTGCCGATATCGAGATTGGTTTCGGCGATTTCGTAGTCGATATTGGCGGCACGGCAGCCGCCCCGAATCACTTGCAGGAAACGTTCGAGTTCTTCCAGATAGCTGGCTCGAAAAGCGCGGGGGTCGGACGTGATTTCACGTCCGGTTTCCATATCTTCGATACGGCTGACGTCATCGAAAGGAAACGTCAGTTCGGCCGGATCGAGCGTCTGGAAGACGATCACATCATGTTTTTTGTGGCGAAAATGTTTGAGTGCACCGACCAGCGCAGCGGGGTCGTCAAACAAATCGGAAATCACGACCACCAGCGATCGGCGCTTGATTGACTCAGCTAATTCGTGCAGCGTATCGGAAAGTCGTGTCTCACCTCCTGCCTGATGACTTTCAAGTAATTCCATCATCACCCGCAGTTGTCCTGGCCCCTGGCGAGGAGGAACGGTACTGCGCACTTGATCATCGAAGGTGACCAATCCGACGGCATCGTGTTGCACGGCCGTCATGTAGGCCAAACTGCCGGCCAGATACGCACCGTATTCGAGCTTGGAGAGCGCACCTTCTGATCGATAGCCCATCGACGCGGAGGTGTCCAGCAGCAGGTAACAACGCATGCTGGTTTCTTCTTCGTATTGCTTGACGTACAACTTGTCACGGCGACCGTAAACACGCCAGTCGATGTGGCGCGGATCGACGCCCGGACTGTATTCGCGATGCTCGGCGAACTCCACGGAAAATCCCTTATGCGGGCTTTTGTGCATTCCGGAAAAGAAACCTTCCACTACCAGACGCGCAGCGAGAGACAGGTTCTTGAGCTTCCCCAGCGCGAGTGGGTCGAGGTATTTGTAGCGCGTCGCGGTAGCCATGGGATTGTGCTGCGGGGTGAAAGTGGGAAGTGTTTCGATTTGCCTTGGCCCGAGGCGCGGGGCATCTTGCCAGTGCGCCTAACGCGGCGATCAAGCCAGCTCGCTCAGGAGTAGGACTTTTCTCCGGGTTGCGGGACATGCTCGAGCAGGTACTGCACGATCTGGTCCGGAGAAATTCCCTCTGCTTCGGCATGAAAATTGGGGACGATGCGGTGGCGAAGCACCAATGGAGCTACG
>CAZITS010000365.1:0-5965 GCA_964542185.1 uncultured Pirellulaceae bacterium | reverse complement strand
CCAGGCTGCCGTCCGCCAGATCACAACAGCTAGCGCAGCGCAGTAGATTGCTGCCAGGGCTACTATTTCTGGTCGTGGTGTACTACGGGGTCGCCGTCTCTGACCGCCGTCTGGGAGCCCAGGAGGTCACGGCTGCTGAAGCGGTGCGCGCGCTGGAAGCGCTCACGGTGGATACGATCGCCCGTACTGAAAAATCGGTCGTCGCAATCGCCCGTGTGCGCAAAGATGCTTCAGGCCAGCGCCGACAAGCGACCGTAGATCCGCTCAGTCCGGATTTTGTTCCCAATGAATTTGCCACGGGTGTCGTGGTCGATAAGGGCGGGCTGGTTTTGACCAACTATCACGTGTTGGGCGACCTGTCTCAAAACGACTATTTCGTCTGGATCCAACGTCGCCCGTTTACAGCGTCGGTGCACCGTTTGGAAAAGGTCATGGCTGTCGATCCATGGACTGATTTAGCGGTACTCAAGATCGATGCTACTGATCTGGTGCCGATGCCACTGGGTGATAGCAGTCAGCTAAAAAAAGGGATGGTGGTGATCGCGCTGGGAAACCCGTATGGAATTGCTCGGCAAGGCGAGGTAAGTGCCAGCTGGGGGATTGTTTCCAATCTGGCCCGCAAAGCCACACGGAGATCACTTCCCGTGGGCGGGGGGTCTGGCGCGGCGGAGTCACTTCATGAACTGGGTACTTTGATCCAGACGGACGCGCGGCTGAATTTAGGAACCAGTGGGGGCGCGCTGGTAAATCTGCGCGGCCAGATGATCGGTTTGACCAGTTCATTAGCAGCACTTCGGGGTTATGAAATCTCGGCCGGGTTTGCCATACCCGTCGACGCGACGTTTCGCAGGGTGCTTGCCGATCTCAAAGCGGGACGCCGTGCTGATTTTGGGTTTCTGGGCGTACAGGCGACGGAATTATCCCGCTTTGACCGCCAGCGAGGACGGCACGGCGCGCTGGTCCAACAAGTGCTTCCGGGGACACCGGCCGCCACGGCCGGCTTGCGGCCAGGAGATATTATCACGCGAGTGAACCACCAGCCTGTGCATGACAGTGACGGGCTGTTTCGAGAGATTGGTCGACAGCCGGCACTGACCGAGGTTGCTTTAGAGGTGCTGCGTGAACCCTTGAAGGAACAAGTACTACGGAGACTCGATCTCACTACTACACTTTCCAAGAAATACGTAACGGCGGTCGCGGCTGAGCTGGTTCAGGATCACCCCGCACCCTGGCGTGGGTTGCATGTCGAGTTCTCGACCGCGATTGGCGTGCCGGATCTGTCAGAGCAAAGTCAGCGCATCCCTCTCGATCAGTGTGTAGGCGTATTATCGGTAGTGCCGCAATCACCGGCCTGGAAGGCTGGTCTCCGCGCAGGCGATTTTATCCTTCGTGTGGAGGATAAAATCGTGGATCGTCCGGCAGTGTTCCAACGGCTGGTCGATTCGCGCAAAGGGCCGGTCGAGCTGGAATTGGCGAATCAGCGTACGGTCGTGATTCAGGCTGAATGATCCCTGGATTCTGGCAGTAGTGATTCTGATAATTCGACCGGGTACCACATTGCCAAGACACCGTCCGACGGGATAAAACCCAGTGTTGTAGAAGGGCGGCTGTGAAGGATTCTAGGCGCGCTGCGGAACAACGTCGTCATCCCCAGGTTGGCGCGCGTCGGATGCGGTTACCACGCCAGGCAGCCGTTCAGCAACGGCTGAACAACCGTTGTTTCTTTTGTTCATCAAGGAAAAACCTGAAATGGCTCCTCAAGTTGGTATTGTGATGGGTAGTGACAGCGATTGGCCGAAGATCAAAAAGGCGGCAGCGGCGCTGGCAGAATTCGGTGTTGAATACGAAGTTCGCGTCATGAGTGCTCACCGCACACCGGATGTCGTGTTGGAATACGCGACGTCAGCTGTCGAGCGCGGGTTGCGTGTGATTATTGCGGCCGCAGGCGGAGCGGCACACCTCGCTGGTGTGGTGGCGGCGCATACACCGCTACCTGTGGTTGGTTTACCCGTTCCTACGCCAGACCTGGGTGGGATGGATTCGCTGCTGTCGACGGTGCAGATGCCCGGTGACGTGCCCGTTGTGAGCGTGGCAGTCGGAATGGGTGGCCCTCGTAATGCGGGTTTGTTTGCCGTCCAGGTGCTTTCCACCGCGGACGATGCATTACGCGACCGGTTTGCACAGTTCAAACGCGACCTGAAAGAAAAAATTGCGGCCAAGGACGCCCAATTGCAACAGCAATTGAATGAGGAAGGTTAAGTTGATACCGACTGGTTGGGTTGCGTGGCAGCTGAAATGGCCAACGCGGCATCCCCAGCGTCGGCAGGTTCTTTCGCGCGACTTGGGGTGTGGTGGGACCGGTAGGTGGGTTTCCGTGACCTGCTGATTCGAGAGAGTTGGAAGGAACTGAGTATGTCTCTTCGCTGCAAAATGTTCGGCATTGTGGTTCTCTTGGTCTGGTGTTGTGGTGGTCTCGGTACGGAGGGCGCGCGGCGATTAGTTGCCACGGAGTGGCCTGAATTTCGCGGCCCCCGTGGCGATGGTCACGCCGTGTCGAAGCAGCTACCTGAAACGTGGAATGAACAACATCACGTGCGCTTCAAGGTAAAGGTACCAGGTCTTGGCTGGTCGACGCCCGTAATTCATGGCAATCAGGTCTGGTTGACCACAGCCAGTCCGGATGGACATGACTTGCGGGTGGTTTGTCTGGATCGAAACGATGGACAGAAAATTCATGAACGGGTTCTGTTCCAAATCCCGACGCCGGATCCGAGAAACCAACTCAACAGTTACGCTTCACCTTCTCCGGTGATTGAAACGGGCCGAGTCTATGTTCATTTCGGGACGTATGGAGTGGCCTGTCTCGATACTGCTACCGGTGTTCAGGTGTGGTCGCGGCGTGATCTCCTCGTTGACCACCAGGAGGGTCCGGGTTCGTCGATGGTTCTTTACAAGAACTTGCTGGTGTGCCACTACGATGGCCGCGATCAGCAGTATGTAGTGGCGCTCGACAAACAGACAGGACGTACCGTCTGGCGAACGGAGCGATCCATTGATATGTCCAGTGTGGGAGACTTTGCTCGCAAGGCATTTACCACGCCGACTGTGGTTCGCGGGGCTGGAGCGGATTGGTTGATCAGCCCTTCGGCGCAAGGCTGCTATGCCTACGATCCCCGTAACGGACGCGAACTGTGGCACGTGCGGTACAGTGGGTTTTCGGCCGTACCTCGACCTGTTGTAAGGGACGATCTGGCCTATGTGGTGACGGACTTTGCCAAACCACACGTGCTGGCCGTTCGGCTGGGCGGCACGGGTGACATTACCAGCACGCATTTGGCCTGGAAACACACACGTAATGGCCCATCCACACCCTCCCCGATTCTGGTCGAAGATCTGCTCTACACGGTTTCCGATCGAGGGATTTTGAGTTGTCTCGACGCGCTCCGTGGAGATTTGGTTTGGCGAGAGCGATTAGGTGGCAGTTTCTGTGCTTCGCCTGTTGCCTCGGGGACACGTGTCTATTTTTGTGATCGCGAAGGTCGCACTACTGTCATCCAGAGTGGACGGACGTTCCAGCGTCTGGCACTCAACAAGTTGCAGCAGGGATTGATGGCATCTCCCGCTGCGGCTGGTGACGCACTCTATTTACGCACACGGGATTACTTGTATTGCATCGATGCCGGCTCCCGGTGAAGTTTGCTCTAGCCAGCGCCGTCACTTGGCCGGCTGCCGTGTGGCTACAACTCTAAATTCGGAAAAGCGGACTTCAGATCGAGACTGTCGCCCATTTCCTGCTGTAAGGCGAGTAGCCGCGTAAACAGTTTTTGCAGGATCGGCTGGTGTTCCGGCGAATCCGCCAGGTCTCTCATTTCCAGAGGATCTTTTAGTACGTGGTACAGTCGTGCCCGCCTGGCTTGCGGGTACAAGATCAACTTGTAATCGGTGGTCCGAATCATCCGCTGGACTTTCAGATACGCTCCATAAATCACGTCGTAATTCGATTGTTTGCGACCGTGTATCTGGGGCAGCAGACTGTGGAATTCCACATGTTCAGGTGTGTCCACTCCCGCCAGCTCCAGCGTAGTGGGCATCACATCCTGCAAATAGATCGGGGTATCGCTTTGTGCCTGCGCTGGAATGTCAGGACCGACGACAATGAACGGGACCCGTACGCTGTGGTCGTACATATTCTGTTTACCCAGGAGTCCGTGATGCCCGACCGCCAGTCCGTGATCCGCGGTGAAGAAAATATACGTATTATCGGCCTCGCCAGTGCGTTGCAGTGCATTGAGAATGCGACCGATCTGAGCGTCCATATGTGTGATGATCGCATAGTATTCCTGCCGGTTGACTTTGACCGATCTGGGAGTCCGTGGAAAGGGAGCCAGGCGTTCGTCGCGGAGACCGGTGCCACAGCCCATCTGTTCTTTGAACGGATACTCGGGCAGAAAGTTTTGAGGCAGGGCAATCCGTTCGAGCGGATATTTGTCGACGTACGATTTGGGCGATTGCCGAGGGTCGTGGGGGGCATTGAAGGCCAGGTACATGAAGAACGGCTTCTCGCGCTGGTCCGCTTGCCGGAGAAAATCGACGGCATCATCACCCAGGACTTCACTCCAGTGCTTGCCACCTGCCCAGAATCCGCCAAATTGCCGGTCGAAAGGGCTCCACGGATCGACTTCTCCATCGATCGGCCGGTTATAGCCCTGGGGTGTCTGTTTGGGCATCCCGCCGCGTACGTGACGGACGTAGTCAAACGCGCGCCTGGCATTGGCGCGCACATGCCACTTGCCTGAAAAGTAGGTGTCGTAGCCGGCCTGCTTGAGGTGTTCAGACCAGAACCGGCCCGCTTTGCGTTCTGCTTCGCTGGTTTGATAGACCGCATGGGCCCGCCACAAGAATCGGCCCGTGTTGAGCATCGTCCGGCTGGCGACACAGACGGCGCCGCTCCAGGAGCCCATGTTGTACGCATGGCGAAATGTCAATCCGCGCCGTACCAGCCGGTCCAGATTCGGGGTTTCGATATCGTGGATGCCCGTCACCTCAGCTGCCGGATCGGGATCGGTCAAGGCGCGGATGGTTTCAAAACACTGGTCGTCGGCGAACAAGAACAGAATATTTGGCCGCTTCTCTCCGGCGGTTGCCAGTCCACTGGAAAAAAGTGTGATGATGACAGCGGCCTGCATCCAGACATTGACGCGACGCCCGTGTCCCGGCGTGTGTGAGCAACCACCGATTGGCAAAGATCGTGTGAACCGATCGTTGGATGGGTTGTTGAATGTCTCGTTGAATGCCATGGTGCAGTACCCGTATGGTACGAGGGTAGGATAGGTTGTCTTGGATCGGCTGCCTGTAGTAGCGGGCCAGCGACTAATCCCTGCTGGCTTCCCGCCGCGCTTTGCGTTGCGCCACTAATTGCCGTATATGGGCCAGGTCGTCGCGCGGTGTGGCCTCGATCAATTGTTGCGTATACGCTTCGCGCGGGTTGCTGTACAAGGCTTCGGAAGGTCCAAACTCGACGATCTTGCCGTCGTTCATGACCGCCATCATATCGGCCATAAACTTGACGACGCTCAAATCGTGGCTGATGAAGATATACGTCAGTCCGCGTGATTCCTGCAGGTCGTTGAGCAGGTTTAAAACCTGGGCCTGGATCGAGACATCGAGTGCAGAAACCGACTCATCGCAAATAATAAACTCCGGTTCGACAGCCAGCGTCCGAGCGATGCATATCCGCTGACGCTGACCACCGGAAAATTCATGGGGATACCGTTTCAGGTGATCGGGCTCCATATTAACTTCTTCTAACAGGGCCGCGGCACGATCGACTCGGTCATTACGCGAGTCACCGATCCCCTGGATCATCATTGGTTCGGTTAGCGCGGTTTGAATGGTCATGCGTGGATTCATGGAACCGAACGGATCCTGAAAGATGATCTGCATTCGCTTCCGCATTTGGCGCAAT
>CAZITS010000364.1:0-6013 GCA_964542185.1 uncultured Pirellulaceae bacterium | reverse complement strand
ATTCGCTCGGTTGCACGGCGCTGAACAGTCCCTGTTGTCTGTACTCGGGTCGGTGTCCGCTGCTGGGTTCGAACTCCAAATTGCGGCACCCCCAGCGGGAGCACTGGCGACGGAAATCCGGCGGCGCGACATGGTCCTGTTACCGCTGGAATTTCCGGCCGGACCAGCACACCGGCAGCAAACCGACCGGCGCGAGGTAATCCGATCTGTGTTGCGCCAATCCCAACCAGACCTGGTGCACACCAATAGCCTGTCCATGAGTCGCTTGACGGGACCTCTGGTCGCAGAAATGGATGTACTCAGCCTGGGCCACCTGCGCGACATCCTGCGGCTCAGCCAACAAGCCATTTCAGACCTTAACTGCCACACCCGGCTGCTGGCAGTTTCAACCGCCACCCGTAACTGGCACGTCGACCAGGGTCTCGATGCGCACCGCACATTCGTTCTTCACAATGGGGTTGATCTCGAGGCTTTTGCACCACGACCACCGGCGGGCCGCCTGCACGACGAACTGCAGCTTGCCCCCCATGTGCCGCTGGTTGGCACGGTCGGTCAAATCGGAATGCGAAAAGGAACGGATTTGTTTCTCCAGACCGCCTGTCAGATTGCCGGCAGCATTCCCTCTGTCCAATTCGTCGTCTTTGGTGAACGCACTTCCGAAAAAACAGAAGCACGCCAGCTGGAACATCAACTGCAAGTGCAGGCCCACCAGCCACCGCTGGCGAACCGCTGCCACTTTTTGGGTTACCGTTCGTGCATGTCCCAATGGCTGAACGAGCTCACCGTCCTGGTACATCCCGCGCGGCAAGAACCACTCGGCCGCGTATTACTGGAAGCAGCCGCCTCCGGATTGTCGATGGTGGTAACTTCCGTCGGTGGCACCAATGAAATTTTTCCCCCGGCAACACGATCCGCAATGGTCGTTCCTCCGGACAACATCGAACAACTCGCATCGGCCGTCACTCTGCTACTGAATGACAAAGATCGACGACTTGCTCTGGGTCGCGCAGCTCGCTTGCGCGCGGAGGCGGCATTCGATCGACGGCAATCCGCAGCAGGTTTGATCCGTCATTACCACCAACTGCTGGATGCCCGCTAGAACTACTTTCCAGAGGCCGCAGTCCCAGGGCCTCTGTGAATAAACAACCACGACCACATGGCAGAGGGCAGGCACACCAGCCTGTCGTGGTTATTCTCGGATCTGGAACAACCGCTTCAACGCGTCCAGTAAACCCTGCGAACTGCCGCTGGCCGATTCGTCTCGCAGAGACTCGAGTGGAGGATGGAGCAATTTGTTGACAAGCCGATCGGCAAACTGCTGAATTTCTTGCCGCGTCCGTTCATCTGCATCATGCAGCTTGTTCATCAAACGCGACAATTCTTCATCCTTGACATTGTCCGCCTGGGCTCGCAATTGCCGAATCGCTGGACCGGTCGATTGATGATGCAACTCTGTCATCAAACGGTCGACTTCCTGCTCAACAATCTTCTCTGCAGCCGGCCACGCGTGTTGCCGCTGCTGACGATTCTGTTCACACACCTGGGACAAATCATCCACGGAGTACAGATAGACATTCGGCTCGTTGCCAATCTGGGGATCAAAATCACGCGGAACAGCCAGGTCCAAAACAAACAGCAGACGCTGAAAACGATCGGCGGCAACCCGTTGGAAATCCTCTAATTGCACAATGGGTTCGCTCGCACCCGTCGTACTTACTACGAGGTCAGCGCGAACCAGCCACTCAAATAACTGGTCCCAATCCGCAACCTGTCCAGTCGTTCGCTCAACCAGTCGCTCACTGCGCTCACGATGTCGGTTCACAATCGTGATGTGCCGCGCTCCTTCATCGATAAGGTAACGAAGCGGCTCCTCCGCCAGTTGTACGGCCCCGATATCCAGTGGCGGTTTTTCCTCACATGGTGCATAGAACCCACGTCCATTGTCACCCTCCGCGCCACTGGGGATACTGACACGCTTGCGGTGAATTGCCGTCTCCGTCGTAACACGTTTGGCCACGCGATTGGCGGCCTGGAACACCGCATGCATCGATGGACCAGCGGATTCTCCCGCGAGCGACCATTCGTACGCCTGCTTCACTTGTGCCAGAATCTGTGGCTCGCCTACCACCATACTGTCCATGCTGGCAGCCACGGTAAACAAATGGTAGATCGCCGCACGGGCATCGTGGACAAATAGCGCACCCGTAATCAGACTCGCATCGAGTCCATGAAAATCGCCCAGGAACCGGCTCATCGACTCTGCAGACGGCCCCCCGTCTGCAGAGTCGATAGTCGCGTACAACTCAACACGATTACACGTCGACAGCAGAACTGCCTCCGCGCTCGGATACTGCGACCGAAACTGCGCGAGAGCCTGGCGCGCCTGTGTTTCGTTGAACGCCAGTTGTTCACGCAATTCGACACTGGAATTGTGATGGCTACAGCCCACCACCCTAACCTGCATACGTTACCTCAGCGCGTCGATTGGGGGGTGGCAGACTATCGGTGGCCCGAACTGTCTGGTTCGCTGGTGGCGCACCAGCGTGACCGGAAAAAAAGATGATCAACAACGAAACGCCCAGGAGTGCGCCGCTGGCAATAGTGAGATAAATAACCTTATGGCCTTTTCGAGCCGGCCGGTAGCGCCACTCAAACAAACTGACTGACGCCAACCAAAGAAAGAGGACCGCCGACCAAAGCACCAGCGGATCCGTCCAGGCCACCATAGCAACCGGCTGATTGAGCTTGACAATCACTCCCGCAAACAACCCCAGCAGTAACAAACCTGACGAAACATACGATGTCTCGCGACTGAATCGCTGTAGCCACTCGAGGCTAGGTAATTGGAGACCACTCTGCGGTGACCATTTTCGTTTCAACCGATAGGATTGCACCAGGTACATCACGCCCCCAGAAAAACCCAACATGGCGGCCACAGTACCGGCGAGTAACAGCGAACCGTGAATCCTTCCCCAAATGCCCGCCGCATCTCCACGCGGAAACGTCTGCACGTTACCCTGCAACAAGGCCAGGCTGATGAAAACCAGCGGCAAAGGCAGCATAAACAGGCCCATGCCGTTTCGAGGACGACGCACCGCCAGAATCAGATAAGCCAGCGCAATGACCCACGAAGCGATTACCAGCCAGTCAGCCCAACTGGCGAAAACCGTACCCTCGGAAAGTTCTGTCGTGGCCCGGCTCCACAAGAATAGGGTTTGTGCGAAACAACCTGCCGCCGTCAACCCGACCACCAGTGACCAGAACCTGGACGTTCGCAAGAACAGAATCCGCAACAGTTCAAGCGCCCAAGCCAGCGCATAACTGGCAAAGAAACATGTCTCAGTAATTCGGTTCAGCCAGTCAATCATCCAAGTCGTACTCTTTGACTTTTTTGTGCAACGTATTGCGGTTAATCCCCAGGCGATTAGCCGCCTTCGTCTGAACACCACCACACTCTTGGAGAACTTGTGCAATCGTCTCGCGCTCGACACGATTGACAATGTTCGCATGCAAGCTGTGATCATCAGGATCGGTTTCAGCAACCGCCTGTTGAACTAACTCAATCACCAGCGCATCCACCTCGCCACCACGCACCTGGGATGCTCGCACTCGGCTTTTTCCCAGCACAACATCTGGCAACAAGTCTACGGTCAATTCATCACCCTCGGCCATCACAACAGCTCGCTCGACGTAATTCTGCAACTCACGAACATTCCCCGGCCAATCATAGGCACAGAGAAAGGCCAGCGCTTCTTCTTGGATGTGAACTACAAATCTACCGTTGATTTCACTGTAGTAATCGAGGAAGTGCGCCACCAACTGTGGAATGTCTTCACGTCTCCGCCGCAGCGGGGGAATCTCTATGGGAACCACATTCAGACGCCAATACAGATCCTCGCGGAATTCTGCCTGATCGACAAGATCCAGCAGGTCGCGATTACTCGCGGCGATGACCCGCGTATCAACCTGAATCGTCTGCACATCACCAACCCGTTCGAATTCGCGCTCTTGAAGCACTCGCAACAATTTGACTTGCAGATGCAGCGACGTGGAATTGATCTCGTCCAGCACGATGGTTCCCGTGTGGGCAGCTTCAAATCGCCCCGTACGGTTAGCCACTGCTCCGGTAAAGGCTCCGCGCACGTGACCAAACAGCTCGCTCTCGAGCAGGTTTTCGCTCAAGGCGCCACAGTTGACTTTAACAAAGGGCCCACTCCCCCGATCACTCAAACGGTGAATCGCCGTTGCGATCAGCTCCTTGCCGGTACCGGTTTCTCCGAGGAGTAGCACCGACGCATTGCTGCGCGAAACGCGGCGCGTGATTCGATAGACTTCTTCCATTGCTGGGCTGGAACCGATGATCCCGGGGATCGGGGGACCGCTTTCATCAGCATGCTGGGAAGAATAAATCGCCATTCTCAGCTTCGATCCATCTTGCGCACCGGCGCGCGACCCTCGTTAACTACCGGAACTCTCCTGGACCGTCCGCGAAGATTGTTCCATTGCATCCAGAATCGAACCCAGTAACTGCTGAGTCGCCTTGTCCAGTCGCGCGCTCTGATTGTAGCGATCGTACTGGCGATCAACATTGCGGGTCGTCAGTAATACGCCACGACGCTTGACGGCCACTGAAAAGGCGGCGGCAGCTGCTTGCCGTTGTGCCAGCGGCCGGTTGTGTTCACTCGCCAAATCGACCAAGGCCAGCTGTCCTTGCGGCGTTCCCAAATTTCCCAACACCCGCGCCGAACTCTGGCTGAGCGAGGGAGTATTCAGAGCCCGAGTTACGGCTGCTTCCGTTCGTGCCAGGTCATAAAATCCATACGCAGTGCGGTCTGCCGACAGCTTCTCAAGCCAGGCAAGGGCCTGTGCGCTGTATCTCAGGCGTGAAGAGAAGGGAACTTGCGTATCGGCAAAACGAACCAGGATTTGCTCAACCAGTTGCGAAATCCGGGCCTGATTTGTTTGTCGCACTTCGACGGTTATGGAACTCTCGGTTCGCGCAATCCGTTGAGCCTCAATCAGGGCAGGGCCCTGAGCGAGAATCTGAATTGGCCGGTTTTTTGTCTCGCTCTCGTCACGGAGAAACGTAACAAGCTGTGACAGGGTCGGCACGTCTGCGCCATCGCCCACCAGGCTCAGGTCGTAGTAAACTCCATCGACGATCGAGGGAGGACCACCTGCCTGGGCCTCGACACGCAGATCCGCGTCGGCAAACACTCGTGCGTCTGCCAGCGCCGCACCACCAGTTGCAACACGCAAGATCAAACCGTCATGGCGTGGATCACGCCGAATGACGTTGAGCATCTCTTCAAATCCTGGTTCGTCGACACCACGCACCCTGAGCGTCAACTCATAACTCGGCATGCGCACATCGAGAGCACCCAGCGAGAAAGCCAGTGTGCGATCATCCAACGCAGCAATTCGTTGCGCGCGCTCAATTCTTTCGGTCCGTGCCAGAATTCCCACTGGCAAACTACTGGTACGTGGATCGCGCCGTAAGATCTGCACCAGTTCACGCAAGTCCGGGTGTTGAACCGCGTCACTAACCAGTATGAATTCGTAATCGGGGTTCGATCTCGCCATGCGTAACAGTTCCCGACCGCTGTTCGCCGTATCCGACTCGTATCCAAGTCGATTCAACAAGCCTCCAATCGATTGGGCGCGACTCGACCGCGGATCTCCCACCAGGACGCGTGGAGACCCATGACTGCCTGTGATGAATCCCAGCGTCTCCGTCACGTAACTGCACCCCGGATAAGCTTGCTGAGTCGACAATTTGAGGACCGCATCCAGACAAGCCATCCGCAAACGGAGGTTCGGGTGGCGCAGGTGCTGGACAAGTGGCTGCATTCGGCCATTTACACCGCGCAGCAGTGCGATGTCGTCCTGATCTCCCAAGAGTTCTGCTGTCGCTGTAGCGGCCGCCAGATATTTTTCTCTCACTGCGAATAACAGCCCATCCTGCAAAGCTTCGGCTCCCAGCGCTGCCACCTGCTGACAATCCACAGACTCT
>CAZITS010000363.1:0-6015 GCA_964542185.1 uncultured Pirellulaceae bacterium | reverse complement strand
TTCCTGTTCAGCGAGCACGCCCATCCAGCGTTCAACGGGCGGTTGACTTGATTCATGCCGCCGCTGGACGTGGTAAGGCCGCGCCGACAGTCGCTGCCTATCAAGTGCAGGCGGAAGGGAAGCAGCGTCTTGGCAGTGAACTGGTTTCGATGCTGTACCAACCGCAACAGCGAGAGCAAGCACAAGACCCTCAGCCTGGCCGTGGAGAACCGCAGGCTGAACCCGGAGCTGCTGTTGCTGTACAGCAGCCCAACGCACCCGCCCAAGCGCCTCGTCCGCAACCAGTTGCCCCTCAGGGGCCTCAGGCCGGAGATGTGCTCGATCCTGAAGCAGATACAGGCGGGCTATTTGGTCCCGTGCAAATTGAATTTGTGGAAGGGCTGAATACGTTCATCATTCGTGGTCATGAGCGCGATGTTGCGCGAGTCATGCAGATCATCGAGAAGATCGAAGCGCAAGCGAAAGAGACGCAGCCGGAAACCGAAATCTACATGCTTGAACATGCAAATAATCAGGCAATTGCGCAACTGATTCTCTCTTTCTACCAAACGGTCTACGGAAACCGAATTAGTCCAGTCAGTATTGTTCCACTCGGGAAGCCTAACGCTTTGCTACTGATAGGTGTTCAGGAGAGCATCGACGAAATCAAGAAATTGATTGTGAAGTTAGACAAGCCGGCCGACCCGAATGCCCAAATCAAGGTTTTTCGTTTACTGCATGCTGCCGCGACAGATATCCAGGCAGTACTTCAAAGTTACTATACTCCGACCGGACAGCCAGGGCAGGCAGGTGGCCAGGCTGGGGGACAGACAACGGACTTGTCCTCCCGGGTACTAGTCGTGGCGGACTTTCGCAGTAATTCGCTGATCGTCCAGGCTAGCCCACGTGACATGGCGGAAATCGGAAAATTGATTGACGAACTGGATGTGGACACTACACCCGCCAGTGATGAGGTGCGTGTTTTTTATCTAAAAAATACCCTGGCTGCCGAAATGCAGCAGGTGCTGCAAGCAGCCATCACTGGACAGACATCTGGCCAGGCTGGTATCGGTGGTGGCCCGCAAGTTGGTGTGCAAGGTCAGGCTACACAGCAAGGTGGTACGCAAGGGCAGGGGACGACACCTTCCAAGACACTTGCGATCCAGCAGAAGCTGGAAATCATGGGCGCGACGCAGCCGGAGATTATCGAGTCAGGAATATTGACGGGTATCGTGATTACCGCGAATCCGACAGCGAATACTATTGTCGTGCGGGCCCCAAAAAATAGTATGGCACTTGTTGCTGAGCTAATTCGTCAGTTGGACCAGTTGCCCGACGCGGAAGCCCAGATCAAGGTGTTCCCCCTGGAAAATGGCGACGCGATTCAAATTACCCAAGTCTTACAACAACTGTTTGGGTTGCCGGTTACTGCCGGCCAGGGTTTTGCCGGCCAATCGGTCCAGGCGGCGTCGTTGGCCAACTTGCGGACAGGCGCGGCAGGTGGCGAGTCGTCTCTGATTCCATTGCAGTTCAGTTTTGATCCGCGGACCAACTCGGTGATCGCGACAGGGTCTCCCGCCGATTTGAAAGTCGTGGAAACACTCATCTTGCGACTGGATCAGGGTGATGTTGAAACCCGTGTTACCAAGGTAATACGCTTGAAGAACGCGCCTGCAAATGACGTTGCTACGGCGATTCAGAACTTCCTGCAATCGCAGCGAGATATCAGCAATTTGCAGTTTCAGACCGGTGGTATCGGAGCATTTGCAGATCAGCTGGACCGGGAAGTGATTGTCGTTCCTGAACTGATTACGAACAGCTTGATCATCAGCGCGACTCCCAAGTACTACGAAAATATCGTTGAGATAATTAGCGACTTGGATTTTCGTCCTCCGATGGTCATGATTCAGGTATTGATCGCTGAAATTCAGCTCAATGACAATTTTGAGTTCGGCGTTGAATTTGGTCTGCAAGACTCACTGTTGTTTGACCGGGGAATTGCCGCGGTCGGTGGAGCGAGCGAACCTGGCTTCAACTTCAACAACACCACTGCGAACCTTCCCAATCTGAATGCCGATGGTCGGGAGGTGTTGGCTGGACAGGCGCTGTCTAGTTTTGGTGTCGGGCGGTTGAGTTCAACAGCGAATTATGGCGGACTGGTGCTCTCTGCTGCGAACGAGTCAATCAGTGTCTTGCTGAGAGCCTTGCAGGGTGAAGGGCGCGTGCAGGTGCTGAGTCGTCCTACCATCATGACGATGGATACCGAACCGGCGTTTGTACAAATCGGTCAAACCACCTCCCGAATCACTGGCAGTCAAAATCTGGGTAATGGTGGAGGCGTATCCAACTCTGTGGTCGACACAGAAGTCGGCTTGCTTCTGACGGTCCAGCCTCGAGTCAACCAGGACGGGCTGATTTCGATGACCGTTGACACGGAGAATTCAGCACTGGGTGAAGCGGAAGATGGTGTACCGGTAGCTGTGGATAACAACGGTAACCCGGTGAAGTCTCCAAATATCAATATCACAACAGCTTCGACGACGCTCTCTGCACGCAGCGGTCAAACAGTCGTGTTTGCCGGTCTGATCCAAAAGACAAAAGCGCGATTTGTGAGCAAGGTTCCTTATCTGGGAGACATCCCATTGTTGGGCAATCTGTTCCGATTTAATCGCGAAGAGGACAAACGTTCCGAATTAATGATCATCATGACTCCTTATCTGGTCAACGGCGACGAAGATTTGGAGTGGCTCAACACCATCGAGACGGATCGCATGAGTTGGGCAATTTCGGATGTGATCGAGAGCTTTGGTGACCAGGGATTCAGTGCAGGACGTGGGCTGTGGGGCGAAGGCGCTGATTCTCCAGTGATCTATCCTCACGACGATCCCACGGGGCTTCAGTCAAGTCCTGGAAATACGAGACGACCGAGTGCACCACCGGCTGGGTTGATCGCCCCGGACCCAGCGGCTGAGGATGGCTCTGATGATAGTGGCATGGGCGCATCTCCAGATCGTTGGACTGACCCCATGCCAATGCAACCCGTACGTGTCGAAGACGCGACCGCACCTTACGTGCAACCGGTAGACCCCACCGCACCAGTTTCTGTTTACGGACCGATTCCGCCCCATTACTACGGAACGGGTGCTCAACCACGGCGACAAGAGTCGGGACAAGTACCCCCCGCAGCGACCGGCTATCGACCTGGGCCACCACTGCGCTGATCTAGATCTCTTCACTGGTCCATTAATACGAGTCAAATCCCAGCTGTTGCTGGACTCGGAACCTCTTCGGAGTTGCCGCAGGTAAACCAGAGGTGTGACTGCTCTGCCGTAAGGAAATGAAATATGAGAAAGTCACTATACAGTTTGGTGTTGTTCATGTGCTCATGGAACATTGGTTGCAGCACCTGGAAACCAGCGACACTGACCAAACCATGGACGGAGTGGAAGGAAAGTTGGACCGAGGAGAGTGTCAAGATTCCCCAGCAGATGGTGGTCGTCTGGTCGGATGCGGTCTATAAGCAGGTGGGTAAGCCAGCAGTTCGAGGATTTGGTGGCCGCGTTTATTTCTATGACAGTCAACAGCAAGTTGTTTCGGTGGACGGCAAGCTGACGATATTTGGCTTTGATGATTCACACCGCCAGTTTTCTGGGATTCAACCCGATCGTCGCTTTATTTTCAAACCGGAGCACTTGAAGCAGCACCATAGTGAAACCACGCTAGGGGCTTCTTACAGCGTTTGGATTCCCTGGGATGAGGTAGGTGGTGAACAGAAGAAAATCACGTTGATTCCCATTTTTCATTCTCTGGACGGCCAGTTGGTTCGCGGTGAGCAGACGCTTAATGTGCTGCCAGGTCCACGAGCGAAAAAACAGCCTGAGAACAACTTGCAGCGCGGGAACAAGGTATTGACGGCAAGCCACCAGGATGCGGCCCAAAGTTTCGTATCTCAACGGGAAGCACCGGAGAGGCGCCGGCCAACCACCACTATTTTTGTGCCGGAAAAGACTTCCCAGAAGATGCAGGCGATGTCTCAGGCATACGTGGATGCCCAGCAAAATCTTGGCTCGCAACAAGCAGGTAAGGCAGCCAATCCGCCGTCGCTAGCCGCTCAAGGAACGGTTCGGCAGACTGAAGTGTCGAACCAATCAAACGCTAATTGGGCCGGCCCGAGGTGGAACCCTCCGGGGCAACGATCAGCTGGTTACGAACGTTTGAAATCCCGGGTTCTAAGAGAGCGAGCCGAGCGATTAGATCGCGGTCGCGTTCACGGGCAACCGTCCCGCGAAGAACCGCGGTTTCTTTCTCCATCGTCACCTTCACCGGCGTCAAAATCTTCAGCCGCGGGATACTCGTCAAGCGTTTCTCGAAGCGGGCGCTGATCACGTTGGCTGGGCGTGGTGACACTTCAAAGCCAATTGTCATCTTGGCACGCAATGTTTGACGCGTGGTTTGGCCTCCTTGCGCACCGAATTGGTTGCCACCGAATTGGTTGCCACCGAATTGGCTGCCACCGAATTGGCTGCCACCGAATTGGCTGCCACCGAATCCGCCCCCCAGCCCGCCGCCGAATCCACCACGTCCTCCACCGAGTCCACCCCCAAGCCCACCGAGTCCGCCGCCAAACCCACCTCCAATTCCCCCCAGCCCTCCACCCAGACCACCTCTGCCACCGAGTCCGCTCCCCAAATTACTAGCGAAGGCTGAGTTAATACTGCTCGGCTGTTGGCCCTCGAGGCTGCGTGGGGACCATCCGAGGCTGCGTCCTACAAAAGGGTCACGGGCGATCGCTGCGTTACTGCTGAGCTCACCGGTTTGCTGCAGCCCGGCACCACGACCGCCGGCACCACTGCCACCACCAAGCGCTGTGGAAGTTCCCCCGCCAGCACCCAATCCACCGAGCCCTTGCGCTTGCAGATTTCGCTGGATAGCGAGCAGGCTTGTTCCCACGAGCAATGCACAGAGAATGGGCTTATTCATGACAAGAACCTCTTGCAAAGAGTCAGTTAATTTTGGATGAAGCCCAGGTCGTGTGTTTCGAGTCGTGCGAGTAACAGGCGCAATAATGGTTATTCGCACGCAAAAACGCGAGCACGCAATGAACCTTACGGGTAATATGCGTGTACTAATGCTTGTTCATCGTCAGGCGTCGCTTCAACGGTTCGCTCGGTTTGGTAATCGTACTTTTGTGCCGTCTGACAGTATTATATGCATTTCGGGAAGGTGTCGGAGTATATCGATGAAACCCTTAACGGAGAAACCAGGTAATATCTAACGTTTGGCCTGGATAGGGCTGTCGAAAACCCGTAAGAACGCCGTTTATGGTGGCAAAACCAAGGGGACAAAGGAAGAGTTTCATGCAACACCCGAATTTTGTTCAGCGATTGATTTTGTTGATCATCACTGCTTTTCTGCATGTTGCGCCCGTACGGGCAGAACGCCCCGCGGCTCCCCAGCTGTTGCCGGAGTCAACGGTAGCCTATCTGCGCGTCCGTGACAGCCGTGAGTTTGTCCGGTTGTTTCAAGACAGTAATTTTGGACGGATGCTCAACGATGAGAAGATTCAGGGTGTAATGAGCGGGTTGTACGGATCGGAGCTTTCGTTAGATGGCAACATGACATCTCCTGCAGGAGTGGTTGCTTACATCGAGGACCAGATCGGATCATCACTTGATGAGATTCTCAACTTGATTGAAGGCGAGATCTGCCTTGCCCTGGTCGCCGAAGAACAGCAGACACCGACACTGGTGGGCCTTGCGGATCTCGGCAGCCAGGAAACGGCTGAAAGACTGATTTCTGCCGCTGCCGATCAGATGGTTGCTGAAGGGTGGAATCGAAAGTCCAGCGATGAAGATGAAGATGGGTTAACCGTTTTTCGTCGTCGCGACCAGGACGAAGATCAGACACTGGTCTACGTCATTAAGGATGGCACCTTCTTGTTCAGTTCACAGCTGGCGCAAGCCAGGCAGATATTGGCGATCTGGAACGGAACTGCCGAGGGTGTCAAGACAATGGCTGACAATCGCCGGTTTACCT
>CAZITS010000362.1:0-6025 GCA_964542185.1 uncultured Pirellulaceae bacterium | reverse complement strand
TTCGCTGTAGCGATACGCTAACAGCCACAGCGGCAGTAATAAATGTTTGTAGGTCAGTGCGTCGCTCATGTGGGGTTGCGTCCTACGCGCGGGCAAAGAGAAGTCGTCACAGACTGCAAATCGCGGTGGGCACAGATCGCAGCGGGGCTGCATCCTACCTTATCCGGAACAACGTGGCACTAGCTTCAGGGCAGGTTCCAATTATGCTGTCACTGGGAAAGTAAATCCAACGAGGTTTGTGGAATGACCGCCTGGCAGCAACGAAGTCTGTGTGTTGAAACACTGGAGTCACGTTGCCTGTTGACGACGTTGTACGACGCCGAGTTGGGTACGACGCCAGACCAGCAAGGCTGGTTGTATTTCACCGACCCGCTGGTGGGCGCGTCGACGAGCCAGCAGATGAATGGTACGCTCGTCGAGTTAGATTCGACTTTAGACCGCAGTGAAAAAGCGGGTTATTTTTCCACCATGCATCCCGACCTGGGGGTTTTGGATCGATCGGCAGGCTACCATCTGCGCTTCCAAATGCGTTTGCTTGCTGAATCCCACGGGAGCGTGGATCGCGCGGGACTGAGTATTATCGCCCTGTCGCAAGATCTGGTGGGGATCGAGATCGGGTTTTGGACCGATCGTGTCTGGGCCCAGGACGATGCCCCCTTATTTGTCCATGCCGAGGAAGCCTTGGCGGACGTGACAGTGGAAGCCGTTTACGATCTCTACATCGACCGCGACCGCTACACACTGTTAAGAGACCAGCAGTTTTTGTTGACCGGGCCGTTACGGGATTACTCCACGTTCGGTGCGCCGTACGACCGTGCGAACCTGGTTTTTGTCGGAGACGATACATCGTCGGCGGACGCCCATACCGCGGTGGCTCGGATTGAAGTGCATTACGACACACAGCCCGTCCTTTGCGCAGTCCATCAGGGTCAGGAACTTGCCGATGGTGATACGATCGATTTCGGACCGCTACCGCTACACTCAACGGCTGCCGAGGAAACGCTGATTCTGTCCAACGAGGGGGAGGCGCCGTGGTATCTGGATGAGGGCCTTGTCTCACTGCCTTTCCAAACAGAGTCGCCACCCAGCGTTGTGCTACTTCCGGGCGCTACGACCGAATGGGTCGTGGAGACCGATACCGATCCGGTGGGACACCGTGACGGTCTGTTGACCATCGAATCAAACGATCCCTCACGGGGTAGTCTGCAACTGACCTTGCGCGGTTATGTGCACAGCGGACCTCCGTTTCAGAACCCGCTCGATCCGCTGGACGTCAATGATGACCGAGCGGTCGCACCCGGTGATGCTATTCGGGTGGTGTCCTATCTCAATCGATTCGGCGCTGGGGCGGAGTTGCCGACCGGTTCACCGCCCCCTTTTCTGGATGTGAACGGTGACGATGCGATTTCTGCGATCGATGCGCTGCTCGTGGTCAATCACTTGAATCGAGGTGACTAGACGCTCGCCAGGCGTTGCTGGGAGTCGCCAAAACGGTCCAGCTTGACGTTCATCTTGTCCATCAGGGACAGATACAGACTGCACATTTTGCGGTCTGGTTTTTCCAGGAAATCCAGGGTGCGTCCCGTCTCGAGTTTACCACCCGCACCGCCCAGAATGACGACGGGTAACTGGTTGGCGTCGTGGTTACCGTGGACCATGCTCGAACAGAGCATCAGCATTGAGTTGTCCAGCGCGCTGCGTTCGCCTTCCTGGACCGCGGCAAGTTTGCCGGCGAGATAGGCCAGTTGCCGGGTGAAAAACTGGTTCACTTTGAGCCAGTCATCACTATCGGTGTGCGAGAGCAAATGGTGGATCATGTAGTCGACCCCGAGATGCGGGAATCGCAGGGAAGAGTGGTCATTATTAAGTTTCAGGGTGCAGACACGTGTGGTGTCTGTCTGGAATGCGAGTGCCACAATATCGCACATCAGTCGCATGTGTTCGTCGATGTCCTGGGGCAGGCCGTCGGCGGGACGTGGGATGTTGGGTTCGGTGATCGTGGGACGCCACCCTTCGATTCGTCGTTCCTGTCCGGCGCGATCGATGCGGGATTCGACTTCGCGAACCGAATTCAGGTATTCGTCCAGTTTGTTGCGGTCGATGTAGCTGATGCGGTTGCGTAGCGTTTTTGCTTCGGCCAGCACAGCATCCAGCACACTGCGGTTGCCCTTGACGGTTGCGTCATCCTTGAAGAGCCGGTCGAATGCCAGGGCTGGATAGAGTTCGAGTGGTGTGGGAGTGGTGGGTGAACTCCAGGAGATATGGGAACTGTAGAGCATCGAGTATTCGCGATGTACCGAAGCAATTGATTTCTCACAGGCTAGTACCAGGCTCGGTACCTTGGTCTGCTGTCCGATACGCTGCGCCACCAACTGATCCATACTGGTGCCAGAACGGATTTTTCCTCCTGAGAAGAGCGGTGCGCCGGAAAGCAGGTTACCTGTTTGCGAACTATGGATGTTGCCTTTGGTTGCCTCTTCATTATAGAGGCCGCGGATGAACAGCAGCTTTTCTCGAAACGCATTGAGTGGCTGGAGCACTTTGCCCAGTTCCATCTGTTTACCGCTGCCCTTGGCCCACCATTCGTTTTTGTGAAAGCCGTTGCCGGCAAACAGAACCGCCATACGGACCGGCGGCGTACTGTGGGAATCTTTCGCTGACGGTTCGTTACCCCATACGGGTAAAGATTCCATCCACGGCAATGCCATACTGACGCCCAGGCCACGCAGTAACATACGGCGTGAAAGCTGGTGGTGATTCATGCTCAGTAGATCCTCTGCTGTGCCATTTGCCGGCATGCTCGGTCGTCGGCGCCGGTGTCCACGACGGTATTGCCATGACATTGGTACGGGACGATTCGCTCAACGCGGACTGGATCAAAGCTCACGCGAGCAGGCCCTGGATTACATCTCCACCGTTGTCCGTCAGACGCTTGTACCTGCCACCGTGATAGTAGGTGAGGAGTTCCTGGTCCAAGCCCAGCAGGTGCAACAGTGTTGCATGGACATCGCGCAAGTGATGACGCTGTTCAACGGAGCGATCACCGACCTCGTCGGTCGCGCCGAGAACGCTCCCGGCACGCACCCCGCCACCAGCAAACCACATGAGTGTGGCCTTGGGATTGTGATCACGCCCTGGCTTCTTCTTGTTGAATGCCGCTTCGGTAGTGTCTGCGGTGCGGCCAAATTCGCCACCCCAGACGACGAGCGTTTCGTCTAATAACCCGCGTTGATCGAGGTCGGTCAACAAACCTGCGATCGGCCGGTCGACGCTCCTCGCGGCGTTTTTATGGCCCTCCAGAACGTTGTCGTGTGAGTCCCAGCCACCGGACCAGACTTGCACGAAACGTACACCCCGCTCGACGAGACGTCGGGCGAGCAGGCAGCGGGTACCAAAGGTCTTGGTCGTATCATTTTCGAGCCCGTACAGTTGGTGTGTTGCCGACGTTTCTCGCTGGATGTCGGTCGCTACCGGAATCTCTTGTTGCATGCGAAAGGCGAGTTCGTACGCGGCGATCCGCGCGGACAGATCGGAAAATTCTGCCCGCTCCTGAAGGTGCTTGCGATTCAAACTTTGTACCAGGTTTAAAGTCTGTTGCTGCTGGTTGCGGGAAATTCCGGCGGGGCCTTTGAGGTTCAGTACCGGGTTTTTTCCAGCGCGGAATTGGAGTCCCTGGTAAAGCGCTGGGAGGTAGCCATTTGCCCACGACGTATTTCCGCCGAACGGTTTGCCGTCGCGGAGCACGACATAGGAAGGCAGGTTTTCATTCTCACTTCCCAGACCGTAGACAATCCAGGAACCGATCGAAGGGTTGCCTTGGACCGGATAACCTGTGTTGTACTGGAAAACGGCAGCCGGATGATTGTCGCTGTCGCAGTATCCAGAGCGCAGGAACGCAATCTTGTCGACGTGCGCCGCCGTTTCCTGGAAGAGCTCACTGACCGGCATCCCACATTCACCATGCTGGTAAAACCGAAATGGCGAGCGGACGAAATAACGTTTGCCACTGACCTGCGCTGTCTTGACGTTTTCACGCGCAAACAACTTGCCATCGACTTTCTCGAGCGCCGGTTTGGGGTCGAATGTATCGATCTGGCTCGGTCCGCCATTCATCATCAGGAAAATGACTGATTTGGCGCGGGCCGGAAAATGTGATGGTTTCGGCGCGAGCGGGTTGGCCAGTTGCGGCGTTTCGTTGGCGCGCGCCAAGTCGCGCTGCAACATCCAGTTGAGTGCGACGCCTCCCAGTCCGAGTCCTGACTGCTGTAAGAAATGCCGGCGGTCAGGGTGTGGTGCTGTCGTCGGAGCGGGCATGGCATGGCTTTCCGAAAGAGCGAGCGTGTGGGTCCTGCAGCGGTCTCGCGCAGCGGGGCCGTATTGGTAGTCGCTAGAGTTCCGCGGGCGTTCTATACGGTATTTGTCTCTTCAATCAATCGTCACGAATTCAATCGAGATAGAGAAATTCATTGGTATTGAGGATTGCCAGGCATAAATCGCGCCAGGCAGATTGGTTGTGATCGACGGTTTGATCTGACTGTGCTTCGGCACCGTAGGCTTTCCGTTTTGATCCGAGAAACGTGTGGCAGCTTTGCTTTTCTTCTTCCGAAGGTGCGCGGGAGACTGCCAGCCAGAAGAGGCGGTCGATGCGTTGCGCTTCATCGCTTTCTTCCTGGAGCAGCCAGTTGGCCATATGCAGGCTGTTATCGTTGGCGAACTGGCCGTTAAACAGGGACAACGCCTGTGAAGCCGTCACCGAATGGCTGCGTTGTTCACAGGGCTGGTTCGGGTCGGCGGCATCGAAAGTGTCCAGCAGCGGTAGTAGCAGGTTGCGACGGACAAACATGTAGACCGAGCGTCGCCGCCGTTGATCTTCGGGATCCTCTTTCCAAGTGAATTGGAAATAGCTCGTGGCCATGCCGGCGGGCAGTTTATCGTAGTAGCCGGGTCCTCCCATTTCGAACCGGAGTTGTCCGCTTACCGCGAGGATCGCATCGCGTACCGTCTCGGATTCCAGCCGCCGGTGGTTGGCCCGCCACAAGAGGCGATTGTCGGGGTCTACTGCCGCGCAGTGCTCTGCCTCTGGGTGGAGTGTTGCGGTTCGGTAGGTCCGTGAGAGGACGAGTTCTTTGTGGAGTGGCTTGAGTCGCCATTGGTGGGAACGTAATTGACGTACCAGGTAATCGAGCAAATTGCGGTGGCTGATTCCCGATCCGTTGATGCCAAAATCATTGGGGGTGGCGACCAGACCGGCACCGAAGTGATAATTCCAGATCCGGTTGACCAGTACACGGGGCGTAATTGGGTTCGCGTCACTGGTCAGCCATTGGGCGAGCAGCGTCCGACGACCACTGGAAGCCTGACCAGATTCGCTGGCTTGTTTGACGAGTTCTTCCGACCAGGCAGGCAAGTTGGAGAGAAAGCCCGGCACGACCTTGTCTGCAGGGCTAAAGACGTCACCATTTTCCAGAATAAAGGTGTCGGGAGTTTTCTCTTTTTCAGTGGGATTGCGGATCGCCACGACACGGGCTTCGAAACGTTGTTCCGGTTTGAGGCTGTCTCCTGACTCGAGCGCCTTGATTTCACTGACGGCTGCGTCGGTCACCGGCGGTTTCTTTTCCTTGATGGCTTCGTCCAACTTCTCCTTGGTGATTTCAGCTAGCGGAACTTTGCGTGTTTCGGCGATTTTTTTCCGCAGCGCCTCGCGCAATGCATTGATCTTGTCGAGACGCGCACCGACGGTTTTGTCGCGTCGTAGTTGGATGTTCGGGTTCAATTCTCCGGGGAGATAGCCGGCCGAAAATGCGGTGTGTTTGATGGGGGCAAAGAACGCTTGCAACTGGTAAAAATCTTTTTGCAGGACCGGGTCGAACTTGTGGTCATGGCAGCGTGCGCACCCGACGGTCAGCCCCAGGAAGACACTTCCCACCGCAGACGTGACGTCGTTGAGGTAATCTTGCCAGCGTTGGGGCCCGACCATGTTGTCTGCTTCCCAGGGTCCCAGGCGGTAAAAACTGATGGCGACTTT
>CAZITS010000361.1:0-6038 GCA_964542185.1 uncultured Pirellulaceae bacterium | reverse complement strand
GACGTACGGTTTGGCTCCATCACGTTCATAGCTGTTGGTTTCTGCATATCGCACGAGGTCCAGCCAGTGCCGTCCCCACTGTTCTCCATAGTGAGGTGACTCCAGAAGTTCTTCGACCAATTCACTCAGATTGTCCTGATTGATGTCGCAGGCAATTTTGAAGAATTCATTGGATTTGGGGATCATTCCTTGCATGGTTTCCTGCGCGTCATCGGCACCTATTACCTGGCTCGATCCCTGATCTATTTTGATTGGATGAGCGCGCTGATCGCCTTGATGTCTACGATCTTCGTAATGACCTGGCTGAAACGCACAAACGAAATGGCCGCACTGATGGCAGCGGGAATTCCCTCGTCTCGAATCATCAAGCCACTGATCATCGCAGCGGTCGCTGTTGCCACAGGTGCCGCGTTGAATCGCGAATTCCTGCTACCACGTTTCAGTGACGAGTTGTCACGTAATGCGCAAGATCTGAGGGGAACCAGGGAACGACCACTGGAGCCGAAGTACGATGCGGAAACAGACATATTATTGGCCGGTCATCACACGCTGGCGGCACAACAGCAGATTGTTAACGCCGCGTTTCAGTTACCGCAGTCGGTACCCGGTTACGGACGAAAACTGGTAGCAAAAACGGCGAGTTATCGACCTCCAGACAACGACCGCCCGGGAGGATACTTATTGTCTGGCATCAGTCAGCCAGAATCTCTCAGTAAATTACCCACCCTTACCATCACCGGCCGCCCAGTGGTCTACAGTCCCATCGACACACACTGGCTTGAAGAGAACCAGTGCTTCGTCGTCTCCAAGGTAACTTTTCAGCAACTGGCTGGCGGTAAAGCCTGGCAACGTTATGCTCCCACATGGCATTTGATCAGCGCGCTACGCAACCCGAGCCTGGACTACGGCGCGGACTTGCGAGTCACCGTGCACCAACGGCTTTTAAGACCGTTTCTGGACATTAGCTTACTTCTTCTAGGATTGCCGATCGTATTGAGTCGAAATCACCAAAGCCTGTTCGTCGCTGTTGGCCAATGCCTGCTGCTGGTCGCGGCGTACTATCTCCTGACGATGGTTTTCGAATGGATGGGAAGCCGCAGCTACCTTCTCACACCCGCTCAAGCCGCCTGGGGACCGTTGATCGTACTGGCACCATTCGCCTACACTGTGTCCAAACGGATGTGGGACTGACAACGGTCTTCCGGGCACCTCGCGTTTTCACGGCCCCGCGAGACAACTCCACTGCACTACCCACTCACGCATAGAATGGCGTCCTGCAACCCCCAATGACTTCACGGCGTTTGGCAGCCCCATGCTACCGGTCGTGACTGGAATCCACGAGGCGTCCATCTGGGAGATGCGTCAACGGAATGGCTTCGCATCAACATCCTCCACACTTACTGATTCGCGCCTCCGCAGGGACGGGCAAAACTTTCCAGCTCTCCAACCGTTTCCTCGGCCTGTTGGAAAAGGAGATCGCGCCAGATCAAATATTGGCTACGACCTTCACACGTAAAGCAGCTCAAGAGATTCTCGATCGAATTCTCGAACGCCTGGCGCGCGAAGCCCTGGAGGCCAATACCCCGCCACTCGCTACCCAGTCAAAGCCCAAACAACGAACTTTGTTCGACATTGAGGCAAACATCGAGGTAGCTCCTGAAGCCAACACCTCGGCAGCCACCCAGCATCAAATGCTGCTAGGACGCCTAATGCGTCAACTGCACCGCATCCGCGTTAGTACCCTGGACAGTTTCTTCGGACAGATTGCCGGCAGCTGTAGTCTGGAACTGGGCCTGCCACCAGGCTGGCGGATGCTCGACGAATTGGAAGACTCAGCACTCCGTGATGAGGCCATCGCACATGTTCTGACAAATGACCAAGGAAACGCCCTGAAGACGCTCCTGCCGCTGCTGACAAAGGGTGATGCCAATCGAGGAGTAAGCCATCTACTCCGCAGTCAAATCGATGACGTATACAGCATTTACAGCGAAACCGATGCCACCGCCTGGTCAAAAATTCCGCGTCCCACTCCGCTGCCCGAACGCGACATTTTAGACCTGGTGGGCCTGTTACGGGATTGTGAAATGCCTAACACGCGATTTTCCCGCGCGTTGGAAGAAGACTGTCAGCGTATCGAACGCAAAGACTGGGGCGAGTTCGTCAATAAGGGTCTGGCTGCCAAGGTGCTCGACGGATCAAGGATGTATTATCGCACTGAAATCCCTCCAGACTCGGTGCGTCTTTATGAACGGTTGCTGCAACATGCTGCAGCTGAACTGGTAGGCCGAGTGGTGCTACAAACCGAAGCCACCTTTGCGATCGTCGACCGCTTTCATCAGGCGTACAAAGATCTGAAGTTTCAGCGCCGTGGGCTATGCTTCGACGATGTCACCCGAGCTGTGGGAGTGTACGTCAACGAACAAAATGCCGCGTTGGTGTCGCATCGGCTCGATGGAGAGATCCGCCACCTCTTGCTGGATGAGTTTCAAGACACGTCTCCCACACAATGGCGCGCGTTACAGCCCACCGCGCGAAGAGTCACCAACAAGGCCGTCAACGGTTCACTATTCTGCGTCGGTGACATCAAGCAGGCCATCTATGGCTGGCGTGGTGGTGAAGCCGAGATCTTCGACGCAGTTGCTCAGGACCTGCCCGGTATACAAGAGCAAACGATGGCCAAAAGTCATCGCTCTTCACCTACCATCATTGACACCGTAAACCGTGTTTTCAGTCACCTCCAGCGACATCCGGATCCGGGTGACGCGGAAGCGGCGATCCGAGACTGGACTTCACAATTTGAGTCGCATACAACCGCCCTGGTCGATCTGCCTGGGCTGACGACCCTGGAAACAGCTCCCGCAACGGGCTCAAGTGAACTGCTCGATTTTGCCGCCCAGCGTGTCGCCGAGATCGCCGCGGCCACGGACGATCAAGCACCTTCAATCGGTATCCTCGTGCGTCGGAACGAAACTGTCCGTCAACTTATCGACCGCTTGCACAGTGCGAACATCTCCGCCAGTGAGGAAGGAGGCAATCCGCTTACCGACTCACAGGGAGTGCTGCTGATCCTCTCTTTGTTACAGCTAGCGGACCACCCCGGTGATACCGCGGCGCGGTATCACGTCGCCCACTCGCGACTGGGCGAAGCACTTGGCATAAATCGCCACGACGACGATCAGATTGCGAGCGAACTGGCGGAACAAATTCGCGCTGACCTGATGTACGCCGGCTATGGCCCGACGGTAGAACGTTGGACCCAACTCCTGACCACCAGGCCCGACTCTCGAGAAGCGAGCCGACTAAAACAACTCGTTGAACTCGCCGATGCCTACCAATCCCAGGCGACCCTGCGACCTGGCGATTTCGCACGCTATGTCATGGCCGCCCGAGTCACCGATCCAGGTGGATCACACATTCGAGTCATGACCATTCACCAGGCCAAAGGACTCCAATTCGACGTCGTGGTCCTGCCAGAACTCGATGTGCAGTTAACTGGTCAACCCAGTGCTTTTGTTGCCCGTCGCCCATCACCAACCGCCCCGATTGACCTGGTCTGCCGTTACGTGGACTCTGCCACCAGGCAATTGATGCCGCGAGAAATACAGCAGGTCTTTGCGGAGGCGAAACGACGAACCGTGTTCGAATCGCTGTGTGTCATGTACGTGGCAATGACGCGGGCTGTTCATGCATTACACCTGCTTATTTCTCCAGCCAAATCCTCCAGCAAGACGATTCCACTCACCCCTGCCGGCTTGCTGCGTTGCACTCTTGCCAACGATTCATCCGCAGCGCCCGGGGAATGTCTTTATCGTGATGGCGACGAGCACTGGTACCAGCAATTGCCACCACGGGATGCCCCCATCGATGACTCGGCATCCCCACAAAGCCGCCCGACAACGGACGCAATGCGTGACGTCGCACACGACAGCGCCGGCCAACTCTCGCTGGCGCCTGCGGCGAAACAGCGAGAGCGTGGACTGGAACGCCTGAGCCCTTCCATGCTCGAAGGCGGAGGGCTCGTCAAAGCAACCAGCATGTTCAATCGCCACGGCGTTGCCGCACGGCGCAAAGGCACCCTGATTCACGCCCTGTTCGAAAGCATCGGCTGGTTGGATGAAACCACTGTTGACAAACATGCCTTGCGTCAGCTTGCGCTGCGACACGCAATCACCACCCAGATGCCCGATCATGAGGTAGATCACGCGCTTGCAGATTTTCACCGGGCACTGGAGTCTGCGGCGATTCGCACAGCCCTCAGCCGCAGCGGCTATGCCAATCGTAAAGCATGCCGGGACACAGACCTGGAAGTTCTGCACGAATACCCGTTTGCCGTGCGTCAGGATGGCTATTTATTGAACGGCCTGGTAGATCGCCTGATTCTCTTCCGTAGAAACACCCGGGTAATCAGTGCGGACATTGTCGATTTCAAGACCGACCATCTCGACCCGCACGACACGTCGAGCCTGGATGCCCGGCTGGCCTACTACCGTCCCCAACTGGAAGGCTACCGTCGCGCCGTTTCCGCAACGTTTCAGTTGCCCAGCTCGAGCATCTCGTGCCAGCTACTACTGGTCACCAGTGGACTGGTCAGACACTTCGAATAAACGAACTGCGAACAGATGCGGTCCGCGTCTTGACGCGGGCAACAATACCACCGGCTCTCCACCGACTGCGGCCCAGCCAGACGAAACTCAATCGAGGAACCCAACGAGTTCCTGACTGCGGCTGGGCTGCTGCAATTTACGGACTGCCTTGGCCTCAATCTGGCGGATTCGTTCACGTGTCACTTTGAAAATGTGGCCGACTTCCTCAAGCGTATAGCTGTAGCCGTCTCCCAGACCATAACGCAGCTTGATGATCTCCCGCTCACGGTAACTGAGTGTCTTAAGCACTTTGCTAATACGGCCCCTGAGCATTTCCTGAGCCGCACCGAGAGCCGGGCTTTCGGCCATGCCGTCCGGGAGCAGATCTCCAAAGTGGCTGTCCTCACTATTTCCGACTGGGCGATCCAGGCTGATAGGATACCGGCTCATCGCAAGTACCCGCCGGGCCTCTTCCACCGTGGTTTCCGCTCGCCGTGCGGTCTCTTCAATTGTCGGCTCGCGGCCCAACTCCTGCAGCAATTGTCGCGAAACATTACGTACACGGGACATCGTCTCAACCATATGCACGGGAATGCGAATGGTGCGACTCTGGTCCGCCACAGCACGTGTAATCGCCTGTCGAATCCACCAGGTGGCATAGGTACAGAATTTAAAGCCGCGGCGGTACTCAAACTTGTCCACAGCGCGCATTAATCCAGCATTCCCCTCCTGGATTAAATCAAGGAAGCTTAAGCCTCGATTACGATATTTCTTCGCAATCGAAACCACTAGCCGAAGGTTTCCTTCGGACAACTCACGCTTTGCTCGTTGGTAACGCGAATACACTCGCTTCAGATAATGAACCCGATTCTGCAAGCTTGTTGGCGTTTCCTGCATCGCCAACAAGATGCGGCGGTTCTCCACTTTCAATGGTTTTATTTCAGCAGGTGTCTTACGTTCCCGTTTCGCCTGGGCAATCAACTTCTGCAACTCTTGCACACGTTTGCTGAAATCTTCAAGTGCCCCGATCATCGATTCAATCCGCTGGGTCCTCAAACCCAATTCCTCGATGAGCCTCACTGTCTTGCGACGGCGACGGGCCAATCCCTGCCAGGCCACTTTTCGCCGACTCTTGGCTTGCGACTTGCTGATCGCCAAATGGTAGTCGCGGCGGTTGCGTTTCAATAAAACTTCGACGGTCGCCAGGTTGTGAGGCAAACGCCCTAGAATTTGTTCCTTTTCCAAACGATCAGTAACCGACACTTGCACGGTACGATCAAATGGCAATTCGCCCTGGTGGACACGCCCGATCACTTTAAAAGCAGCTTGCATCACATAGTCACATTCCAGCAACTTGGCGCGAAACTGCCGGCGGGTAATTTCAATCTTCTTGGCTAAGCGAATCTCTTCTTTCCGCGTCAACAGCGGGATTTCACCCATCTGGGTCAAATACAT
>CAZITS010000360.1:4552-6043 GCA_964542185.1 uncultured Pirellulaceae bacterium | reverse complement strand
CAGCAGGTACACCAGGTCGATCGATATGGTGACTGCGCACGGATTTCAGCAGACCGTAGGCAGTGTGTGGCATATGGCAGTTGTAACACCGACTACCACTTGATTCAGCCAGGTGATGCGTATGTGACGTCGCCTGGTACGTGGTCGCCTGATGGCATTGGGTGCACGCAGAATCGCTGACCGCTGCGGGCTTCAATTGATCATCGGCCCACTGGTCAACACGGCGTATGTCATCCTCCTCTTGATGCATATTGTGGCAAGAGAAACAAGTAATCCCTCCTTGTTTTTCCGTATAGCAGGATGAGGCAATCATCGCGTTGTATTCGCGGCCCAGGAGACGAACCATACCATCGTCCCAGAATCGCTCGCGAAAATAGATTTCCTGATTACCACCGGATCGCACAACGTGCGCACGGGTCTCCTCGTTCAAGCCCTCAACCAAACGAGTCTTTGCAATGTCTTCCCCTGGCCGATACCGATATCCATCCAGCAGGTCGTGCTGGTATTCTTCAAACGTCAGCGCCGCAGTAAAACCATGACAGGCCCCACACACCTGGGATGACAAGCGGTTCGAAAGCGTCGCCGGATTGACGATTGGATCACTCGCATCGCCGACGTTCTGGCCCCGGTGAAAATCAATGTGTGCCTCACCGGGCCCGTGACACGCTTCGCAGGAAATGCCAAATTCTGCCGCCTGCGTATCGACACCTCCGGCCTCGGTCGGCGCAGTTCGCCCATGCGTTGAATGGCAATAGACGCAACTCTCGTTCCACTTCCCGGTATTCGATACTGGCTCCGTAGCCGGTGGTGCCAGCAGCGTTGCATCGGCAGGAATCCAGCGCTGATCCTCCGTCAAATAGACAATCGGCAACTGCCCCAGAATGCGCGACTGTCCTGTCGCGTACCAGTAGATCTGCATGTGATGTGAACCAGTTGACAAAACAATGGGCCGCTTGATTCGCACAGGCCTGGCGGCGGGCGGCACATCCAAGTCATCCATCGTTGCCCAGAGCTGCTGACCCTCCACCTCAAGTTCAACATGCTGATCACCGACGCGGACTTCTACACCGTCAAACGGTGCCAGCGCGGTCTTCGACGATGCCAATTGGGTCATTGAGCGGTGATAAGAAGCGTGCCAACTGGCGTGATTCTTCGGATGGCACTCCGCACATCTTGACGAAGAGACGTACCCATCTCCCAAGCGTTGCCTCGGGCGCCGAATCACCAGCGACCGTTCCCGCACCGGAAGTTGCACTTCGATCTCTGGAACCGGTGCAGGGATTTCGTTCCAACTCAAAGCCACAAAGTAGACGACACCCGACGTCAATAACGCCGCGATCGCTGCCGTCGCCCCGCGCCAGCGCAAACGAATCACGACAAACAACAGCACCGCCGTCACGACCGCGACAAGCTGTGGGCTAGTGACAAATTCCACAAAGAAGCCTCACATCAGTGGGAAACGTCATGGCGATTCGCCACGCAACGGCACAG
>CAZITS010000360.1:0-4452 GCA_964542185.1 uncultured Pirellulaceae bacterium | reverse complement strand
AAGAAGCCTCACATCAGTGGGAAACGTCATGGCGATTCGCCACGCAACGGCACAGTGCGCTCAGGAAGATAACACCAGTTCTCCATCTCACACTCTACTCGTGTGCGCCACGTCTCGCAATGTCTTAAGCTCACCAGTTACCCGGCCAGCCACAACAACTTCTACCATCTTTCAGGGTGTCGGGACGCCACAATCGGCACACTGGCTCTAAACCGATCTCAAAGCCTTCCCAATCGGTTGTCTGCAGCGGCCAGAACAGGATTCCGAGCGAAAGCTGCCACGAGTTTGTAGAATAGAGGCTGCGGAAGTCACCCGCCTACCGCCCCGCTTCCGCGCTCGCGCCACTCCCCCGACAACGGTAACCGTGAACAATCCCGGCAGCCTCCCGCCAAACACCTCAAAGCACGCCAACTCCGGTCCATCCTGGACCGAATTGCGGGATCGTATTCATTCGCTGGAACGTTTCGGGCCAACTGATTCCAGTCAGCGTTGTGCCGCCCTGAGCGAACTCGAATGGGAGGCGCTGGCGCGTGTCGCACAACGCGAAGACGGCACGCTGGAAACGATTAGCCTGGCCGCCTTCCTGGCCCGCACATCGCACTGGCAAAAGGTCTGCAATCGTCACGATCTAACTGCCCAATCGGCGGAGTGTCGCACGTTAGCTGATGAGGCGATCGAGGAGGCAGCACAAGAGTGGATCCGGCAATCGACAAACGACCCTGGTGATGCCGACTTGGAAGCACTATTCCACCGCCTCACAGAGTCTGGACATTTACTCTCCGACATTCATGGCCGCGACGGCGACGGCGAAGTCGCTACCAACCGCGTCAGTGAAACACGGGAGGAACTACGCGAGCTGTTGCGCAACCAGCTCAAAAACAACCCCGCTTCCCCAGACCAGCTTGGGCGTTGGGCGCGGTTGGTAGCGGACCAGTGCGTATCGACGCTGACCACCATCGACGACTTGTCGCCAGACCGGGCTGCCACACAAATCGAATCCACCCTCGATGACGCTGATTGGTACCTGACGCATGTCGATCCCACACGCACCAAATCGAGCCGCATCGTCAAAAGCAGGGTCAACCGCCTGCGCGCCGAACTCCAAGAACGTCAATTACAATCTCGACTCGAATCAAAATTCGGCACTCGCGTGGTCAGCTTGTTTGAACGTTTTATTCTGGTACTCATCCTGCTTGTGCTGGCTTTGCTGACCATTGAGTGGTCGTTTCCGTTGTCGGAACAAACAAAGGCGGTTTTCGACACGATTGATCTCATCGCCTGCGCTTGCTTCCTGGTTGAGTTTTTCACCAAACTATCGCTGGCAAATAACAAACTCCGCTGGTTCCGACGACATTTCCTGATCGACTTTATCCCCTCGATTCCTTTCGGCTTCCTCTTCACCGCACTGCCTACAGCCGATCTGGTGCGGACCGGAAGGTTCGCTCGATTTGCGAAGTTGCCCCGCATTATTCGGTACGCGCGGAGCCTGCGCCCGTTATTGCGATTTGCGCGCGCTCTGGGCCTGATGGCGAGAGGCATCGATCGAGTCGTGCGCCAGTACTCACACGTGATCAACTGCAACGTAATCCTGCACCCTACTCAGGGTGAATATGCGCGTTACGCACAAGAAAAACGCGACGCCGATCTGGAATTGGAACTACTCTGCTACCAGATCCATGACATTTGGTCGCGGCTGTTGCTCGAAGCAGCCCCGGCGGACCGTCTCGCCGTGAGCCAGGCTCGGCTACAACTGCTTGCCCGTGTTGCGGATATCCGGCGAATCCATTTTCGCAACAGTCGCCAGCGAATCGGCACACGTGACATTCCGGCCGAAGCGCTTCTCGACCGCATGGAATCACTGGAGCCAGCACTCGTCGAACCGCTACTCGGTGAACCAATGATGGTGCAACTTGCGCGGATTATTCAAACGATGAGTATCGCGCCATTCCGCTGGATGCCACTCATCCGTCATTGCATACCACGCGACGCAACACTCAACACCGAGGCGGAATTCGTGGCGGCAGCGTCCCGGAGAACGGCTTCATTCCTGCGCAAATTCCACGACTTATGGTTCTGGTTCGCCGATCTGTACGGCACGGTTACGCCTGCCCAATTTGTAGACCGAGCTGGCAGTATCCTGGTCAAAGGTTCGGCGCGACCTGCGATCAGGCTGGCGTTGTTCGGAGGTTTCCTGTTACTCATCGAAGTACTTTTCACATTAATCGGACTGCCCGACCCCATTCCCCGTGCAGCACGTCTAGAGGCAGCTGCCACCGCTCCGTCTGGCTCAGCTGCTGCGGATGCAGCGCAAACTTCCAGCACGACCGAACCGGAACACGGGCTTCACGTCGTTATTCTGACGTCAGCCCGGACTTTTCTGCGGCAAGTCGTCGGTGCCACGGTGATGGTGATCGGTGGTATCTGCCTGTTTTTCCTGGTACTTGGCAAATGGCTCCAGCATCTGGCGCGCGAAGCTACCGAGTTTTACGAAAAATCAGTGCAGGCCCAGTTCCTGCACCTTACCGAGATGATTCGGCCGCGGAAACTTGAACGAGACGCCGCCATTCTCTATGCGCGCGTACTCCGACCGGATTGGCCTGAAGGGTCTAGTTCTACCTCGCCCCCCCTCCAGGTGACCATCGAAAGAATGCGTCAATCCTTACTCCGCAGTCACGATGCGCCTCCGGTCACGAATGCTGGCTGGTCTTTTCTGGACCGGTTCGTTTTGATCTACCGTGACTGGCTGGGTGGTGGGTTGTTTACCAGTGGCGACACGCGGGCAACCAATCAGCTGCTCGGCAATTCGGCACTACGTCAACTGTTACTGACATCACATCGCATTTCCAGCAAAACCATGAAGAAGCTGTCCTCCGTCGACCTGGAAATGCAAAAGTCCCTGTTTCGTGGACCTTTCATCTGGTTCCACTTCATTGCCCAATCGATCGCACATTCGGTGGCCTGCCTGCTAGTCGATTACAACCGCAGAGCTGTGCCTCAGAGCGATCTTGGCTATGCCAGTGACTCCGTGAAGAAGTCCTACACGAACTGGCTGGCTACCGACGCCGAGACCCAAAAGGAACGCACTACGCACACCGAGGATGAAACACGTTACGTCACCACCGAATTCACCGCCTTGCACTTCCTGGACCCCGACCCGCAACGTGAAGACGATGTCCGGAAACGGTTTGGGAACGATGTTCTGCAACGCATGAAACGAGACCGCAGCCACGTCGTTCGCCGCACTTTTGGCACACTACCCCTCCATCGCTTGCCACGGTCCGAACGGATCGTCAATCTCTACGCGTTTTACGAGGGCTGGATCGCGGCGGGCCGGATTTTCCTGCTCCCACTATTCGTAATGGGTGCCCTCCTTCGTCTGGTGGGACGCATACTCGGCTGGTTACTCGACGCAATCCAGGAAATCCGCTATCCCGAGCGGCGCGATCTTCATATCGACTCGGCACAAGCCGACTTCCGAGTCGCAGTACGCAAAATTAACCGCATCCGGGGCCCCGTCGCCGAGCAATGCACTCGCCTGCGAGGCATCCTTGACCCTGCCTGGCTAGGTACGCCACTACCACGCGAAACCGAGACACGATTGCAGGGCGCTGAAGCACACGAAGACCTGGAGTTCCTCCGACTGGGACCCTCTGTGGAACGCGACATTCACCTCGAACGACTACGTTCCCAGGACAGCATGCGACGATTCGAAGCGCTGCTTGACGACGGATTGATGGAACGCGTCGCCACAGACACCGGAGTCGCCAGCACTGCGTTTTCAACTCGATCCCACTTGCGTGCCGCCGGCATCGCAATTCACGCGGATCTCTATGGCATTCGCAGCCACCTGTTCTCCCAGACACTGCTGGCGGACGTCTACCAGACCACCGAAGCAACCGCGTCGCTGCGTGACTATTTGCTACCACAGTTTCGTCTGCGCAAGGCCTTTCGGCGTTATTGGAAGGCACATGGGTCAGCCGACCGTGGTCTACGACGGCGAGCGTGGAAAGCGACCCTCGAGGATGAAAATGGTGTCGCCGGTGCGTTGCTTGCCTGGTCCCGCTACGGGGACTCTGTTCACCGAGAGGGAGAAGCCCGCCTGGGTAAACTCCTGCTTCATCCCGATCGCATTTCTGAGCAACTGGTAACACTGCGGATGCTCCACACGCTTACCGTCCTGGACGTATTGCACTACCGCGAACACGTTCTGGAACTCGGAGACTACGACCAAGAGTCCGCAGCCTGCAAAGAGTATCTCTCCGGATTTGTCACTTCAGGTTCATTGACTGAGTGCCCTCAGGATAATGAATGGTCGTTCCTTGCCTGACGGGATTCGCCTGACGGGATTCCAGCCGGCACCCACCACGGCCCAGACACTTCCCGGCAATCAACTGCCAGCATCCAATCGTGTACTGACGACGACGGTAGTGGATCAACACCGACATGACGCAA
>CAZITS010000359.1:0-6045 GCA_964542185.1 uncultured Pirellulaceae bacterium | reverse complement strand
TCCGACCGCCGAGGACCCCACCGCGGCGTTGCCTGGTTTGAAAACCCAGGTGGCACAACAGCCAGAAGCAAGCCCTGGCAGCGACGCAGAATCGACCGAGGCGATCGCGAAGTCATGTTCCTGGCTGTTGGGGATCTCGACCAGGATCACTTTGCCGAGATCGTCTGTGCGGTGCGCCGTAAAGGCATCTCCCTCTTGACTGCGGGTCGCGATCCGCGGCAAGCGTGGTCGTTTGATACGATCAGGCTTCCCCACGGTGTGGGAACCGGCAAAGGGGTCGCAATCGGCGATATCAACCGGGATGGACAGCCGGACCTGGTCTTCAGTTGTGAAGCAGCGACCGGTACCAAAGCTGGCGTGCGCTGGCTCTCCTATACCGACTCGCCCCGGCAATCCGTATGGCAATCGCATGAAATCAGTGGGCCACGTGGCATCAAATTCGACCGGCTGGAACTCCTGGACATTGATGCGGATGGCGACCTGGATGTCTTGACGTGTGAAGAGCGGGAAATCAACGCCGTACTATGGTACGAAAATCCCCATGTCCAGCGGCCCCGGTCAAAAGACTAACAACGCCAGCCTCGGGTACCACGCCCGCTTTCGGTAGCCCGCGCAAACCCCATCGAGCAATCCTTGGCCCAGTCATACTGTCAGCCGTTGACATCCACGCACACCGCTTTGATCCGGTTATTGTTGCGATCGCTGATCAACAGGATCTGGTCTCCATAAAAACAGAGCCCGTGCGGTTCGTTGAGCGCGGCAGCCACGGCTGGACCGGAAAGACCTGCGTCGCCCGCAGTCGCACCACCAGCCACCGTCTCCAGTTGGCCGCTGACGGTAATGCGCCGGACGCGATGGTTGTACGAATCGGCAAAGTAGACCCGCCCATCCGCAGCGATGGCCAATCCAAAGGGCGTATGGATCTGCGCTGCGCGGGCACTTGTTCCATCCGGTGAAAAGCCCGGTTGGCCTGTGCCAGCGATCGTTTCAATGCGGCCCGACCGATCGATCTTTCGCAGTACGTGGTATTTCGAATCGGCAAAATAGAGTTGTCCCGCGCAATCAAACGCCAGGGCCGCGGGGTGACCGATTTGCGCGCGGTCGGCAGGACCCCCATCCCCCTGGTAGCCAACCCGCCCGCAACCGGCAATGGTCTCAATCACACCGGTGCGCGCATCGACCCGACGGATCCGCCCCGCACCAGCATCGCCAAGGTAGAGGTGATCCTGAGCGTCATGGGCGACCGACAACACGTGCACCAGACAGGCACTATTGGCGGGACCCCCATCTCCTTTGTCCCACTGGAACGCAGCCCCCACCAGAGAGCGGATGATGCCATCGGAATCCACGTACCGGACGTGTCCGTGACGCGTGTCGGCAATACAGAGACGGCCCTGCCGATCAACCGAGACATCGTGCGGATTCCCCAGATGGGCGGCGGTCGCCAGACCGTTGTCCCCGCCGTAGGCCCGCGCTCCAGTTCCGGCCACGGTGCGCATCAGACCGCTCTGTAGATCGATGCCGCGGATCCGCTGATTCCAGACATCGGCAACATACAGCTGATCGCCTGGCCCCATGGCAAGTCCACCGGGCCCACACAAAAAACCCTGTTCAGCCGGTTCACCGTCATGGACACCCGTCCCCCCCAGGACCGTCGTCACGATCCGGGTCTGGCCATCATAGCGCCGCAATCTCCCCGAGCAGTCGGACCACAGCACCGTGCCGTCCGAGTCGGCCCAGATTCCCGCTTCACAAGAATTGCAGGTCGTCTCGGAACCAGGCAGCCCCTCTTCTCCAAATCCGGGGACACCGGTACCAACAAGTGTCGTAACGATACGCGTTTGCGCAGCCACTTTGCGAACCCGAAACCCATACTTTTCACCAACATACAAATTGTCGTGTGCATCCAGGCAAAGCGCATCCGGCATCAGTGTGCTGGCCTGGTCCGCCGGACCGCCGTCCCCATTGGAAGCGCGCTGACCCGTTCCCAGCACCGTGGAGATGACCCCGGTGCTGGCATCGATGCGACGAATCCGGTCGTTGGAGTTGTCGCAGACGAACAGATGACCGTCTGAATCAAAGGCCAGATGTTCGGGATGGTGAAAAGCCGCCGTACGCGCCGGGCCGCCATCACCGTGATATCCCAGCAGGCTCAAGCCGGGTCCTGCGCTCGGTCGACTCGCGCCCTGTTCCGAGGGGTAGTGTCGCGCAGTGAGCCCGGCCCAGGTTTCGATAATTCCAGTTTGTGCATCGATGCGACGAATGGTACATGCCCATTCGTCCGCCAGGAACACGTTCCCCTCCCCATCTACCGCCACACCGCAAGTGCAGTCGAGTTCCGCGTCTACAGCTAAACCACCGTCACCCCCACGGCCGACCTCTCCATTTCCGGCGACCCGTGTAATCTCGCCTGTCTGCGCATCAATCCGACGAACGCTACGATTGCCGAGATCCGACAGGTAGAGATGGCCCTGGCGGTCCTGAAAGAGATCGTGGGGATGCCGAAAACGGGCTTCTGCGGCAGGTCCACCATCACCCACATCACCCGGAATGCCATCCCCCGCAAACCGATGGAGAATTCCCTCCCGATCAATCCTCCACAAACGGTGCGCCTGATAGTCGACAACAATCAGATCTCCATCCGCGCGACGCACCACTCCCATGGGCCATCCCGCGTCCGCGTCACGGGCCACAATTCCCGTCTGATAGCCGACACCCGCGACCAACGCGATCTGATCCAGCGGTAATTGACGAAGCATTTCTGTCAGCTTCATCCAGATTCCCTCGTGACAAGAATTCAGTGGACACGTGTTTCGGCCCACCGACCGATCGGTGCACCGCGCCCAGGACCTAAGCGATCAGCTCGTTGATGACAGAGCCGTGTACATCGGTCAAACGAAAATCGCGACCCGCATACCGGTAGGTCAAGCGTTCGTGGTCCAAACCCAACAGGTGCAGCAGTGTCGCATGCAGGTCATACATCGTGGTCACCTTTTCAGCCGCGTGATAACCAAACTCGTCGGTCGCACCGTATGCCATCCCGCCTTTAACACCGCCTCCTGCGAGCCACATGGAAAATCCATAAGGGTTGTGGTCGCGACCATCCTTGCCTTGAGCCATCGGTGTCCGGCCAAACTCAGTAGCAAAAACAACCAGTGTCTCACTGAGTAGATTGCGCCGCTTCAAGTCTTTAATCAAGGCTGCAATGGGCTGATCGACTTCACGTGCGTTCGCCTCGTGCCCGCTTTTCAGACCTCCATGCTGGTCCCATTTGTAGGTATGCGAACACTGCACAAATCGAACACCTCGTTCAACCAACCGTCGCGCCAACAGACATTGCCGGCCAAAGTTGTCCGCCGGGCCAGCATCGATCCCGTATGCCCGCTGGGTCGCTTCAGTCTCCTGATTCAGATCGATCGCCACTGGAGCAGCAGCCTGCATGCGAAACGCGAGTTCAAACGCCTCGATTCGCGCATCGAGCCGGGAATCTTCAGCCACCCGAGCGCGGTGCGCTCGATTGGCACGCTGGATCAAATCCAGTTGCAGACGTTGCTGGCGAACCAGTCGTTCTGCGGGTGAGAGGTTTCGTATACTGGCATTTTTCATTGGCAGCGTCGCGTTCCCGATTGACGTCGCCTGGTAAGCCGCCGGGAGAAATCCCGACGCCGCATTCTGGGCTGCACCATGGATCGTCGGCGGCGATAGCGTCACAAAACCGGGCAAATCTTGATTCTCGGATCCGAGCCCGTAGACGACCCAGGCTCCAACACTCGGTCGCGGAAAAACGGCAGAACCCGTGTGAAGCTGCAGAATAGCTCCGCCGTGATCGACTTGTTCGACCTTCATCGATCGGATCACGCACAGATCGTCAATGCACGTACTAATGTGCGGAAACAAGGCGCTCACCGGTAATCCAGATTCACCGTGATTCTTGAATTTCCAAGGCGAGCGCAGCAAGTTACCCAAATCACCAGCGAATTGAAGCCCCTGTTTAAACGGCAGCGGCTTCCCGTCCATCTTGTCGAGCAGCGGTTTGGGATCAAACGTATCGACGTGGGAAACACCACCGTGCAAAAACAAAAAAATGACATTCTTGGCGCGCGGGGGGAAATGTGACTGCTTCGGCGTCAGCGGCGAAGCGGATACTGCCGTGTCGCGACCGCCTGCCTGTTGGTGCAGCATGGCCAACAAGGCAGTGTGCCCGAATCCGCAGGCAGTGGCTTGCAACCAGTTACGACGGGAGGAATTCATAGCGGCTCGCGTCACAAAGCTAATCGACAAAAATAAACCCATTCATACAGAACACGGCCTGACAAAAACTCTGCCAGGCCAGCAAATCAGGGTGCAGTGCTTCCATCGTCTGACCACTGCCCGCTGCAAAGTGATTGCGGATCGTATGCTCATCGAGCACCTGATTGTAGATCGCCACCTCGTCGATTCCGCCTTGTAGCCATTCTTGGTTATCGGCACGGGATCCGAATGTGAGTGGGGCTCCGCCGAAAATCGGCCGCGCGTTCGTGTTGAAGGTGTCCACGAGCTGTCCGTTGACAAAGAGTTTGCGGGCTCCAGCTCCGAGACTGAAAACCACATGGGACCATTGCCCTGTTGCGACAACGGCCTCCTTGGTCCGTGGAAACCGGAAGCCTCCCGTGTGAAAAAACTCATGGTAAATGACGAGTTGTTCCCGGCCCTCAATTTGCACCGGATGCAGCCCACTTTTCCAGTAGCGCTTGCCTGTCGCCAGGTCATCCAATCCAACTGCGTACTGTTGGGCCATCTGGCCTGGCTTGATCCAGTATTCCACAGTAATCGCATCAACTGCCCGACTGAGAAACTCTACATCGTCAACTTGAATGCGCTGGTTCTCGCCGTTGAGCTCAATGGCGGTATCGCGGGCGACTTCCCCCGGCTGGTCGAGAACGGCTCCCGCCACTCCAAACGTCGCGCCGTTGACCACCTTTCCACGACTGCGGCTCGGTTGAAGCGCGTTGGGTGTCACGGCCTGTCCATCGATGGTCCGCATTGCATTGAGTCGATAGTAGGCCAACAGCCCGGGTGTATTGCGTACCTGATCCGCATACGATTGCACCACAGCAGGAGCCGCAGTCCGAGTCACGCCCGCTGGATCCAATCCGAGCGCCTGCCGGTAATCACCGACATAATCCTGACTCTCCCGTTGTTCGCTGCGCGCCGGCTCTCGTCCTAGTAAACGCAAATAGATCTCGCGAATCCGCCTGGCATCGGGCAGGGTCGTGGTGGACAGCGCAAGACGACGGGCAGCCCGTCGCGCAAAGGAACTGTTCATCAAGAACAACGCCTGTGGGGCAACAATGCTCTCGGTTCGTTTCGTAACCGGAATATGTTCGTTGGCCGTATCGAACAGTGCCAACATGGGGTGCATTTGATTACGGATCACCGGGAGATACACACTTCGCCGGGGTTCATGAAATGGCGCGTAGTTCTCGGGATCACCGATGTCGACAACAGAAAGTTTGACGTCTGGTCGATTAAAATTGTAACCCGAAGTGAACAGTGTTCCGCCCATCCGGCGATCCAACATCTGGCTGGCAAACAGCATCGAATCGCGAATCTCTTCGGCAGACAACCGACGCCTGGGCATGCGCCACAACAACCGATTGTCCGCATCCAGCGTGGCCGCACGTCGATTGTCGACTGAGGCGGATTGCTGGTACGTCGCCGACTGCAGCAATATCCGGTGCAGGGCTTTCATCGACCAGTCGCGATCTGCCAGTTCGTGGGCCAGCCAATCGAGCAATTCGGGGTGCGAGGGCAGTTCACCACGGACGCCGAAGTCGTCCGCGGTGACCACAATGCCACGGCCGAAATGGCGCTGCCACACACGATTGACCAAAACCCGCGCAGTCAGCGGATTGCGCTTGTCTGCGATCCATCGCGCCAGCTCAAGTCGGCCACTCGCTTTCGTTTCGATGGCCGGGTGGTTCTCTCCGGCAATGATCTGCAGGAAGCGTCGCGGCGCCTCTGCTCCCAACGTTTGATAGTTCCCGCGCAGATGGATACGCAGAT
>CAZITS010000358.1:0-6048 GCA_964542185.1 uncultured Pirellulaceae bacterium | reverse complement strand
AACCTATCGTGGCGAAATGGCTGGCGCCGATCGCCCGTTTGGGATGTTTGATTTTTCACCTGTTGGAGGAGTGGTGGCGATTGGCGGAGTGCTGTTTGTCGCCTTGGGGGGATGGCGGTTGATTCCCCGCCGCCGCGACGAGTCCCCAGCGCATGAAGCCCTGGCGGGCATCGGAGAATACATTACCGAAGTCAGAATTCCCGAGACCAGCAAGCTGGTAGGCGAACGGGTTGGGCAGGTTGAAGAACTCTCCGGAGAACGTCTGGAGTTGATTGGGCGGATCGATCGCGGCGGTCGCTTTTCACGCAGCTCGCCACGACACGCGATTGAACCGGCCGAGGAATTCCTGGTGAAGGCGGATCCAGCGCATCTAAGTGATCTATTAAATGAATACGGGTTGGAGTTAACCAAGTCGACCCAACGCCGCATCGACAATCTGGAAACCCGGGATCACTCGTTTATGGAAGCAGTTGTGACTCCCGGATCGCTGCTGGTGGGGCGTGATCGGAAATATCTGCGGCGTCGTAGTGCGGGCGCGGCGGTACTTCTGGCAATTGCCCGGCAGGGGCGGCCCATTCGTCGGCGTCTGGCGGACGTCCGGTTCCGCGCTGGCGACGTGCTGTTGTTGCAAGGTGAGGAAGAAGACCTCGATTTGATGTTTGGCAGGCTGGGCCTGTTGACGCTGGAGGGGCGCGACCTGGCTGTGGTGCGATTTGGGCGGATCGCTGAGGCGTTAACGATCTTTGCAGTAGCGATTGGCCTGGCGATTGTCGGTTTGTTGCCGACGCCGATCGCGTTCCTGGGAGCCATACTGGCGTATGTGGTTACAGGCATTCTTCCGGCGCGAGAGATTTACCGCGAAATTGACTGGCCGATCATTGTCTTGCTGGGTGCGCTGATTCCCGTGAGTGGTGCTTTGTCATCGACAGGCGGTTCGGCGTTGATGGCCAATGGAATCCTGCATCTTACGAGCGGGCTACCGGCCGTGATTGTGGTCGGCTTGGTAATGGTAGCTACCATGTGTTTGTCTGACGTCATTAACAATGCCGCAACGGCACTGGTGATGGCGCCCGTTGCCGTACAGATTGGTACGGCGCTGAATGCTTCCCCCGATCCATTTTTGATGGCGGTCGCTGTCGGGGCGAGCTGCGCATTTCTGACACCGATCGGCCACCAGTCCAATGCCCTGGTGATGGGTCCTGGTGGGTATCACTTTGGCGACTACTGGCGAATGGGATTGCCTTTGGAGATTTTGATCGTGCTGGTTGCGACGCCCCTCATCCTGGTCGTGTGGCCACTCTCACTCTAAGACAGTGACGCCAGCCGTCAAGTTGGACAGGTGACTGGCTCAAGAGAAGAGGTCTCCTGGCAGCGGTCCAGTGGAATCGGAATACCTGGTGGTTGTGATGCCCAGGGTGTTGAGCATGCTGACGAACAGGTTGGTCATGGGGATATCGTTTCCGTAAATACGGTAACTGCCATGATGCACACCGAGCTGTTTTCCACCGGCGAGTACAAGTGGATAGTTTCTCGCATTGTGGGTGGTGCTGCAGGCACTGCCAAACAATACCAGCGTATTGTCGAGTAGTGGTCCGGATTCATCGCTGACGGTTTTGAGACGTTCCAGGAAATAGCCACAGTGGCTGGCCAGCCAGCGATCGTAATTGCTCCAGTTTTCCCATTCGGTTGAGTGGCTGATACTGTGGTGGCCACGTTTGATCCCGCAGGCCAGGTTTGGGAAGTGGTCGGCGAAACCAATGCCATCCTCCCGGCCGAGCATATAGGTCATCACGCGGGTCATGTCCGTCTGCAGGCCGAGAACCATAATGTCGAGCATCGACCGGATATATGCCTCGGGATTCCTGGTGGCGTCTACCTCAAAATCAATGTGATCGGCGGATACGTCTGGATGTGGGGTTTTTAACCACTTCTCATTGCGCTGAATCTGTTGTTCAACGCGGCTTAAGGATGCCAGGAATTCATCCAATTTACGGCGATCGCTATTGCCAAGCTGGCGACTGAGCCTGCGGCTGTCTTCCAGGACCAAATCGACGATTCGTCGACCACGTTGAAGCTGGGCCTGTCGTTCACGGGTGGTGGTCCCGCCTGCGGGTGAGAAATACCGTTCAAAAATGGCGCGGTGCCGATGTTCCGCCGGAATTGGTTTTCCGGAGTCATCAAACGATAACGTGGAGACGCGTGACTGATATCCAACACCGCCGTCGACAGAGAGCGTCAGTGAGGGGTAACGGGTACTTTCGCCAAGTTTTCGGGCGGCAACCTGGTCGATGGAAATATTGTTTCGATAGTTGCTGCCCGACACGTCTCCGCCGGTGAGCCACGAGTCGCCGGCGATGTGGCCGAGAAGTTCGCGGCTTCGTGGATGGCTGAGTTCGCCGAGGATGGACATCTCTTGCCGGTGGTCAGCAAGTACGGAGAGCGTGTTGGTGAGTTCGTAGTCGCGCCCTTCACCCAGAGGAAACCAGCTCCACTGGGAGTGCGCGGTGGAATCTTTGTCGCGATTCGGGATTCCGCAACCGTTGGGGAAATAAAGGCAGCAGAGACGCTTGCGCGCTGCGTCGTTCTTGGGTTGGGTGATCGTCGTTCCCATCGCTTCCAGGTAGGGAAGCGTGAGCGTGACGCCGACTCCGTGCAGAAAACTGCGTCGGTCCAGGTGCCAGGAGCGGTTTGCCATCGGGTTGATTCTCCGCGGTATACAAGTGGAAGCGCACTGCGCAGGAGCGGCGCGAGGTGTTTACTGTTTTTGCAAAAAGAGAGGGCTGTTGACGATCTCTTCGATAACAATGGACAGGCGATCGCCGCGGTGGGCGACACGCTGGGCAATCTTCTCGATTGCGGGTTCATCTGCAAAGGAAAGGTCGCGTCCAAGTGCGTATGTCATCAGGTGTTCAATCAACGAGCTGCGAAACGCGTCGGGTTGCTCCGTAAGAATATGTTGTTTCATCTCGCGAACACCGTTGACGGTCTGTCCGCCTGGCAAGACGACTCGTGTATCGTTGCTGGTGCCGGGCTTTCGGTGCAGCAGGCCCGCTCCATTATAATCTTCGAAGACAAGTCCGTAGGGGTCGAGCTTTTTGTGGCAATTGCGACAAGAGATGTTGTCGCGGTGCTCGGCCAATTGCTCTGCGATGCTCTGTTTCCGCTGCTTGGCGCTCTCAGCGGGAAGTGCGGGGACGTTGGGTGGAGGAGGCGGAGGGGATTGTCCGAGAATTCGTTCCATGAGCCATACCGCGCGTTTCACCGGGTGCCCCTGGACGCCGTCGGAGTGTCCGCTCAGGAAAGAAGCCTGGGTGAGCAGGCCGCCACGTTGCGTCGCGGGTCGTACCGGGACGACGCGAAATTCCGTACCTCGCACGTCGGACAATCCGTAGAACTCAGCCAGGTTCTGGTTGACGATCAGAAAGTCGGAGTCGATCAGGGTGAATAGATTCAGGTTTTCGCAGAGTGCGTGTCGCACGAAATGGTAGGTTTCGCGGGCAAGATCGGCTTTGACGAAACGTGTGAAACTTGGATGCTTGCGGACGTCGACACGCATGTTTTGGTGCCGATCGATCCGAAGCCATTGGTCGCAGAAGGCTTCCACGAAATTCCAGGACCGAGGGTCCGTGAGTAGCCGGGGAAGTTCCCCCGAAAGCTTGCTGCGCAGGGCCTGTTGTTGGGCGAGGTGTTTCAGTCTCTCGTCAGGTGGTCCATTCCACAGGAAATAGGAGAGCCGGGATGCCAGTTCGAGTTCTTGCTGGACAGGCGTTTTCTCGGCCTCTGCCGCTTCGGCGAGATAAAGGAACTTGGGAGAGCAGAGGACTGCGACGAGTACCTCCTTGATGCTTTCTTCGAAATGGTCGTACTCTGTACGTATCGACTTCCAAAAATTCAGGTAGGGAGTGACTTCGTCGGCATGCAGTGGACGCCGGAAGGCGACGCCCATAAAGCGGGTGAGGATCTCCTCTGCGTAGACCTCGGGGCGGTCTTTGTGGGGTGAATCAAAAAAAATGTGTGTGTGGCTGACAGGGGGCCACGTAGGGAAATAGGGAGCCTCGAATTCGACCTGGCGGACTTGGATTCTGGTTCCGGGGCGGTCGCGCTGCTTAACGAAATCGCCGTTCCAGACAGCCAGTACCAGGATGTTGGCAAGACTGCTCTGTTCGTTGAGGTCGACTTGCGGAACAGGCAGATTCTCCAGCCTGCCCACGAACTGGTAAGTATCAAACCGGCCGTACGGGCTTGTCACCGGGCGCACTTGATCGAACGACTCGGAGTCCATTCCGTCATCGGTTCGGTTTCCCAACGCCACTTGCAGTACCGGTTGTTGTTGCTCCTGGTCGCGTTGTTCTTGCTGGTAGCGTTCCAGTTGCTGGCTGCGTTGTTTGCGGATCGGGTGTTCCGCTGGAAGACGGGACAGGTGGATGCTTGTGATCGCCAAGGGGCCCGTCCAGGTTAATGTGCAGGTGCGCTGTCCTGCGGGTAAGGCGACGATTCCTGCGCTCGCGGTGAAAAGTGCGTCATCGCTGCTGGACGAGGTGTGCAATTTCTTCGTGTTGACTTTGAGCGCCGGGTCGGTCACTGCGACGGTGAGCTGAACGGACCCGTCCGCTTGTAAACGTCGGCAGACAATATCCCATTGGTACAAGTCATCGTCGCGGACGGTAAAAGTGAACTGTGCTGAACTGTTGGCGTTCTTCTCGCCTGGTGTGGGGTGCAGCGCCGCGTCGATGAGTTCCGTGCTTTTTCGGGAGGTGGAATCCTCGGCTAATTGGACGGACGCGTTGGAGCGTGGCGTGGCAACGGCAGGGTCAGTCAGTACCGCGAGTGGTTTTTTGGCGCGGTAGGTGGCAGGGAGTTGTCGCGTGCGGCTGGGAACACGTGCAGCAGTGACGCGCAGGGCAAAATCACCTCGATCCGGGAAATCGCGACGAATCAGCAGTTTGAGGTTGGGTGACGGGCCATGCCAGGAGCCGGGCGCCACTTCCTGGTGAGGAACCGCCGAGTCGAGCAACATGCCGTGCGGTTCCATGTGGTAGCGTTCTTTATGCGAGCCGCGCATGCCTATGCCCAAATTGCGTAATACGTTTGCGTAGCGGCCGCGTCCCTGTGAGGGGGCGACGTCAATAGGGCGCCCTTGCTGATCAAGCACCTCAGCGACGAGGTGGCGTGGTTCCACGGGCTGGGAAACGTAGCCGGTAAAGCGGCCGGCGAGTTTGTCCTTGGGTAGTTCTTTCCCCAGGTCGGTGCCTAGCGTAATGCGGTAACGGGTGATGGGCGGCTTCTCAATGAAGATCGCCTGGCTGAGCGCTTGGCGAGCGATCTTCTGGTAGTACTCCAGGTGTAACGACGTGGTCTGGAGCACGGCACCGTTATTGGTGAATCCGGTGCGGGATTTGGCATCGTCGGGGAGGGCGCTTCCAAAATCGATCGGTAGACGCAGTAACTCCTGCAGACTGCGGGTGTACTGGCTGCGGGTGAGGCGGCGGAGGACTTTGCGATGCGACGTCTGGCGGGCTTCGATGGCGCGGTTCAGTTCAAGTTGAATCGCATTGACAAGCACGTCCAGTGTGGCGGCATCCGGTTGTGGCGCATCGGCGGGTGGCATGTCGCCGCGGTTGATAAGGTTAAGCGCCTGGTGCCAGCGTTCGGCGTCGTTGCCGGCTACCAGATCAGGATCGAGTTGATCCAGTCGGACATCGCCCTCCTGCTTTTTAGTGCCGTGACAACCGATGCAGAATTCAGTCAGTATCGGTTGCACCTGGTCGGAAAAGCTGGGGGGAGCAGCTGGGGCTGTGGGGCCGCCCAGACAAACACACAGGGCTGCGCCAACGAAGTGGGTTACAGCTGTACTCGAGGGGTTGAGGTGGGCCAAGTGCATACGACTCCTGAAAGACTGCTAGCATGCGTCGGCCCCGATTCTAACCGTTCCTGGCAGCAAGAGCGATTGCAAATTATGCACGGGAGATCCGGTATTACGTTGCAGTGATGCCGTCCACGATCGCATTGAAGGTAGGGCTGGGACGCATGGCGCTGGCGACCTTCTCG
>CAZITS010000357.1:4902-6050 GCA_964542185.1 uncultured Pirellulaceae bacterium | reverse complement strand
GTTCAATGTAACGTCGGTAACGCGGCACCACCTGACGCTGGTAGTCGTCCAGTTTCTGCATAAAGCGATTGAAATTCAGCCGATAACCGCCCTTTTGAATCACACGGTGTCCGCCAACCAGTCCCTCTAACTCCTGTTGCACGCGGGCATCTACCACCGTCGTGTGGTCCAGCTTCCCGGCACGCAGATAGAGCGCGACTTCATCGATATAGTCCACGTCGGTGGCGGCCGCCTGCCCATTGAGACCCTGCACAAAACCTTTCACCCAGTTCCGCGCCAGTACAAATCCGGCCACCGGATCTTTGCGGACCGAAGCCAACGAATCGACCACTTTCTGTTCGTGGCCAGTACTGCGTAAATGCGACTCAAAACTGTCGTACAGGTCGGCTGCCGTACGGCTGATCACAAACCCGCGACCATCCAGCATTTCGTAAAACAGGTACTCGGCCGCCTCTTCAACCAAGGCTGCGGGAAAGATACCAGTCTGCTCGACAAAGGCCCCAATCCAGCCCGCCAATTCTGCCACGTAGGCAGCCTGTTTGTCGGTGTCCGGAAAGACTTCGGTGATCGATCCAAACCCGGTCAACTTGGCTTGCATCAAGTCTTTTTGCTGCTTCTCCTTAAACTGTTGCCAGAACACGGATGCCAATGCGCGGGCGCGGGTGTTGTACCGCAGCAGCCCGATCGAATTATTCATCGACAGCAGCGCGTGCACGATTTTGGCCGCGTCGTGATCGTGGACACCCTTGGAATACGCCTCGGTATAGCGCGGCCCCATAAACCGTCCCACCTCGACCGCGATCTGTTCGACCGACATCTCCGTGAGCGCTGCAGGATCGGGAATCAGCTCTTCCAGATTATCACCCACACCCGCCGTGACCGCGCGGAACATGCAGTAACTGAGGTATTCAGCGCGGTACACGTCCCGATTTTCGCTGATTACTTCCTGGTCCCAGACGTGCTGCGAATCGTTCAATTCCTGGTCTTGCATCACCTCAAAAAAATTGGTCCCCGTGAGATGCAAACACATTGCCTCGTCGCGCAGCACCGTGGTCAAATCGAGCGGTTGCACATTCACCGAGAACCGATGCTGGCCCAGCTGAATGGCATTCTCGCCACCGACAAATAATTCCTGGCGATCCTTGAGT
>CAZITS010000357.1:4516-4892 GCA_964542185.1 uncultured Pirellulaceae bacterium | reverse complement strand
CACCGTCTTCAACCGACTCTGGATGTCGTCCACCTTGACGGTATCATCCAGCTCCGTCAGCTCGGCGACCAGATCACGAACCTTGTCGATCATCAGATCCGAGGCAAAATAGCCATTGATGTCGTTGATCGACTCCAGGCTATCGACGCGTGTCTTGATACCGTTAAGAATCCGTTCCGCCGCTTTCATCAGCGAGTTGGCTCGCTTGTTCCGCGCCTCTACCAGCTGTAGCTTGCGGGTCTCAAACGCGTTGTAGATCTCTTCCCGCTTCTCGGTGAGCTGTAGTACAAATTCATCGAACTCGGCAAAACGCCCCTCGAGTTCTTCCAGCTGAATCATCACCTTGGTGAGAAACTCGTCGCATTTTTCTGGCGTA
>CAZITS010000357.1:0-4506 GCA_964542185.1 uncultured Pirellulaceae bacterium | reverse complement strand
CAACTTCATCTGCGAATTGAATTCGGCCACGCCTTCGACCGACATCAAGTCACGGGTTTTGTTCTTGAGAGCGGCGCGGGCCGTATTCACTGTGGCAAAAATGGCCGAAATGTTGTCGATGATCGTGGTGCGGTGGGTGGCGTCATCGATCTTCAAGTTACTGACGATTTCGATCAGCATCTCCAGATCGCCGGCACTGGTGGCGATATCCTCTTCCAGTTGCTTGGCATCGGTGACCTTGGTCAATCCTTCGATCTGGTCGGCCTGGCCGCTGACCCGCTCCTGGTAGGGATTGAGCGCCGCCGGATCGAGCAAAAACTGCACACAGCGGTGCGCCAGTTTGTCCGCGTATTCGGCGACTTCGGTCTCCAGCTTTTCCACCAGACCTTCATCGATATACCGCAGATCGCGAAGCGAAATGATGTCGCCCCGAATCCGACGCAGATCACCCAGCGATTGCACAAAGTCATTGATGTGATCAAAGCGTCGGTGATTGACGTCGGTGATGATCTCCGCGGTCTGTTTTTCCACCCGCGCCGACTGTTCCGCCGTATTGCGCTTGACGCGCACCACCTTGTCAAATTCGTCAACCGCAGCCGTTGCCGCGTTCTTGATTTCCAGCAGTGGTTCATCGATCCGGAACGTCTCTGGCTTGCTGACCCAGAAAAAGGCGTCAAGCACATCACCGGCAGCTTTCACCAGATCGAGATAAAGATTGGCGTAACTGTCTTCTTTCTCGATCAAGCCCAGGATCTCATGGCACTCTGCCATGCCGCGAACAATATCTTTGTTCCCGATCTTGTAGAGCAGTGAATCGGTATTGGTTTCCGGTACATGGTCGGGGTCGGTGTACTGCGTCTGCCAGATCTGCAGCGCGTGATGTTTTTGCGGATCTTCCTGCGCTCGGAAACAGACCATTTCGCCGGCTTCGAAAAACGTCGCACCGTTACAGATGACCGGCGTATCGACCTTTTGCTGAATGAGGTTGTACCGCAGGTGAATATAGGTACCGCTCTCGCGGTTGTAGAAAATGTAGAGAAAGTCTTCACCGTTGGGCGAAGCCAGCCGTTTTTCGAAGACCATATCGGAGAGATTGGTCTCGAAGGTCTTGCACTCGCCGTTCTGCAAGTAATAGCCGTCGGCAAAGATCAGGCCATGATCGTCCGGGAGCAGCACGCAGGCCTGTTCGATGGTATCCAGTCGCCGCGCCTGCTGGATTTTCTCGTTGTAGACAATGTAGCGGGCCTGCGATTCCTGGTAGGGTCGAATCCGCAGCAGCACCAGGTTGCCGACAATCGCGTAGCGGATTTCGGCATCGTCGAGTGTCTGGTCCGGCTCTTCTACCGGTTCACTGTAGAGGCCTTCACCACTGTCGGTATTGTCTTCGATCTTGATCGTGAGGTCACCGCCTACCGTCTCGACAAAGACCCGATCGTCGATCGAAACGTGCGGATACTTGCCCTCATGATGCATATCGCGGGTGGCCCGTGTCCAGCTGAATTCGTGCTGGGACGGGTAGGTAAACTCGTGCTCGCTGCGGGCATCCACATAAACCAGTGCATCGCCGCGGACGACCCACTTGAAAACCTTGATATCGCTGATGTTCTGACCGACACGAAACACAAAGTAAACATGCGGACCAGAAACAAAGAACTTGGCAAACTTGGCGTCTTTGTAATAGCGAAAGAGATCGGCAAAATCTTTCTGGAAGCGGTCGTCCTCGAACCAGTCCAGCGGTTGCTCATGGAACGCCCGCTCCTCCGGGTCAAACGAGTAAATCCCAAACACATCCGTGAGATGGGTTTCGCTTTTCAGCCCCAGGAAGACGTTGTACCCAAAGAGAAACCTGGTACCGATTGCCACCAGGTCGCGGGGCACACAGTTGTGCGGCGTGGTAATCCGCTCAGTCCCCAACAGGGTCGTTTCGATCGACCCAAAGACCTCTTTACGGCCTTCGTTGAGCTGATCGAGCCGCGAGCGCAGTTCCTGACCGTGCCCGTTGAGACGGTTACGAATGATTTCGTAAGTACCGCCTTCAAGTTGCTGCGATGGGCCCGATTCGGCCGTTGAGTTTTCCAGATCTGCTTGAGCCATTGCTCTACGACGCCCCGACGAAACGGCTGGAAACGACTATTCTTGCCGGAGTAGATACCCCCGACACCACAAAGACCCCCGTCGCGCAACCACCGCGTGGCTGCGCGTGGAGACCTTCTAACCGCTATTCTTGTCGTTTTTCGGTTTGAGCGCCGATAGGGCACTCTGATCTGAGATCCCGAGTGAAGTCACGCTGCCTAACAGGCGACGCAATTCACCGCGCGTTTCATTACTGTTGGTCAGATCGAGCATGCGGTAGATCAGTGCCGCCACCGAGAGATCTTTCACATCGTCGGTACTGAGATCAAATTGCCCGACCAGCGATTGCAGTTTCTGCTGGAAATACTCCGGATTACCGTTGAAGAACGTATTCTTGACATCGGTCAAAGTCTGGCTGCTGTGGACCAGGTGGTCGACCGCTTTACCACTTTTGACGGAGTCGACGATCTTGTCAAAGAAGTCCGTCTCGCCACCCACGATATCAATGCGGGCCGACTTCAAGGCTTCGCCGACGAGTTCCGACTGATCGGAGGCGATTTTGGTCTGGGCGTTGATGCCAGCGATTTCGATTTCCTTGTCTTTGTTCAGCCGCAGCTTGAATTCCTCGTGCTCGCGGCCGACGCCGTCGAACAACTTCATCGCCTCGGCCTTGTCCTCGATTCCCTTCGCTTCGCTGGTGTACTTGAGCTGCATCACAGTCGCTTCGGCCGTACCCTCTTTCTCGACAGCCACCGCGTTGGCTTCTTTTCCCTTGGCTGACGCTTCGGCCTTGCGCTGGATCACCATCGCTTCGGCCGTACCCTCTTTCTGGATTGCCGTCGCCAGGGCCTCTTTTCCCTTGGCTTCCGCCACGGCTTGCGCCTCGGTCCCGGTGGCTGCCGCCACCGCTTTCTTTTCAATGACCACGGCCTGTGCACTACCCTCTTTCTGTTGGGCATCTGCTTTGGCGGTAATCACCTGGGCTTCGGCCAGACCTTCGGCCGCCGAATCGGCCGTGCGGGCTTCGGCCAACATCTTGGTGGCCTGCATTTCTTTTTCCGATGCCGCGCGGGCCGCTTCGGCTTCGATCACGGTCTTTTCTGCCAACAGCGAGGCCGATTGCTTGGACGCCTCGGCCGCCTTGACCTCGGTCACCAAGGCTTCCTGGGCTTTCTCTTCGGCACTGACTATAGACACTTTCTTCTGCCGATCGGCACCGTAGAAGGCCTCGGTGTCTTTGATCTTTTCGCGTTCTTCGACGGTACCCCGTTCGACCACCACGCGCTCGCGAATGACTTCTTGCTTTTCGCGTTCGACGACTTCCATCGCTTTGTCTTTTTCGACCTGGGCCACACCCACCAGGCGTTCACGCTCGGTGACTTCCAGCTGTCGATCGCGCTCCACACGTTCCGTTTCCACGGCGTTGGTGCGTTCTTTGTTCTTGACAGCCACAATGATCTGCCGGTTCTTGTTTTCTTCAGCCACGCCGACCGCTTCAGCGGTAGAGATGCGGGCTTCCTCGGCCTTCAGACGCTCTTCTTCTTGGACCTTCAATGCTTGCGCATTTTCGCGGGCCGTCACCTCGGCGATTTCCCGCTCTTGTTTTTCCTTGGCAGCGACGCGCTGCTTTTCCAGTTCGAATTTGACTTCGTCCGCCGCCACGTCTTGCCGCTTGAGGGTCTTTTCTTTTTCCCGCGTGAAGTTGTTTTCCTGAACCTTCTCGGCCGCTGTCAACTCGGTGATCTTCTTGATTCCCTCGGCATCCAGGATGTTATTGGGGCTGAGCATCTCCAGCGGAGTTTGTTCCAGGTAGTCGATGGCACAGTCATCCAACTGATAACCGTTGAGATCTTTACCGATGACTTCCAGAATGTCGGCCTTGAATTGGTCACGCTCGGTGTAGAGATCGGCGAAATCAAACTTCTTGCCGCTCGTCTTGAGGGCTTCGGAGAATTTGGCGTCAAACAATTCGACCAGCGTTTCCCGCGTGGAGGCCCGGTCGCAGCCGATCGACTCGGCAACTTCCTGAATGTTCTTGGTGTCGTTATTCACCCGCACGAAGAACACGACCTCGATATCGGCTCGAATGTTATCGCGACAGATCAGGCCATTCTGGCCTTTCCGGGTAATCTCGATTCGCTTGACCGTGAGGTCCATGTGATCCACACGGTGAATGATGGGAACCACCCACATACCGCCCGCCGCGCCAGAGTTAGCGATCATTTTGCCACCACCGGAACGGACCAAGGCCTCTTCCGGACCGACCTTGCGATAGAAACGGGATAGGGCAATGGCAAATACGACGAGAAAAGCAATGAGGGAACCGGCACCTATTCCAACCCACATCAAAATATCCACTGGTTTTTCTCCTCTTAATCTCGTTCTGGCGTATCCAACGTTGGATCTATCACATAAACGTTTGTCAATTCATCA
>CAZITS010000356.1:1708-6062 GCA_964542185.1 uncultured Pirellulaceae bacterium | reverse complement strand
CGATCGAAGACCAAGAATGCGTGGGTTTGTGCGAGTGTGTTCCACCGGGCCAAGAATCCGCTGCTCACAAAGATTGTGTTGCCCTGTCCAATTCGACGTTCCACCAGGAACGGTGAGCGGCTGGGATTTGTATAGCGGGCACGGATCTGTGGTAACTCGCTTGCGGCACGCGCTTCCAGGAATTGTTGTCGAGCCTTCAGGTCTGCAGGAAGCCCTCCCCACTGGCTACCGACGAAGGAGGTCTGCCAGCCAAGCCACTGTGGTGGTGGATTGTCGGGGATGCTCTCTGCGCTGTCTTCGTTGCTTTTCTGAACTCCAGTAGTTGTTCGGGAAACATGACGCGTGAAACGGGCCAGGCCACGACGATAAAGTGATTGTCTTACTTCGGCACCTGCGTCGATGCCAACGGCCTTGAAGAAAACGGGTTCGGAGAATAACGCCTCGAGTTCCACTTTCGAGACGCCGGGTAGTCGGAAATAGTGATGTTCCTCCATGCTCTCAAAAGCAAGGGTAAATAACTGCGGATTGTTAGTTAGCTCCGGGAGCTGGCCGACAGTGCCGGTCAGCTTTCCCGGCAGTATTCCGTCCCCCTCTCGCCAGGCAGCGCGGTTCCATAACGCATGGTCAAACTGTCCGCCGGTGCCAACAATTAATCGACCACCTTGTGTCAGGTATTCCCGTAGAAGAGTGACGCTGGTCCCGGGATCAGCAATCCCAGCAATAACCACAAGTCGCGCGTCGGATATTGCTTTGCGTTGTTGTTGCTGCAGTTCGCGTATGGACAGATGCCGTATCTTGAATAAAGGCGGCTCGTTGGCATCCCGAGGAATATTTGGCGCTAATAAACGACGTAATTGGTAGGTTTCTCCAATCTGGCTTCTTGCAGCATCTTCTTCTGCATTACTGTATTGATCTACAAATACAATCGGCAGATCTTTGACAACGGGCACAGCAAGAACTCGTTCATTGTCTGCGTTCAGCCGATCAGGAGGTAGAGTGACTTTGACTGGGACGTAAAGCGGGATTCCGGGATTGGGTACGAAGTCGCTGAAAGTGTATTCAAACGTCACTTCTCGCAAATCTTGCTCACCACGTAACGTTATGGTCTTCGTGGCGACTTCTTTCCCTTCCACCCATAACGTGACAGGGATATTTTGCCGCGGTTCAGGGCCATGATGTTCCAAGCGTACGAGAATTGTCGTTGGCGTGCTGGTGTCTGCCAATCCATCCTGGATACGTAATTCTGATACCCAGGTGTTTTCCCATGACGAGGGTGTTACATCAACAATTTGTAGTGAAGCGACTTCATCGAAAAGATCCTCAGTGTCTGTCCAATGGAGTTTCTGTTGGTCGGTGAAAAAGACGATCCGTTTGCTGAGTTGGTTGTCAATTTGACACGCCTGTTGGGCTCGATTGATTATGTCACGGAGATGGATTGACTGGTCGGCAATGTGAATTTCGCCTAATGCCGATCGCAGTTCATCAAGACGGGTATAGGGATCGGGACGAAGGGGAGTTTCATTTCCACAAGCTGGGATGAGGTTGACAGCACTTCCTGGTGGAAGTTGGCGTACAAATGAGAGGCAACGACTTTTAGCCTGGTCGAGCAGTGGTCCGTCGACCGCCATGTAGCTCATGCTCAGGCTGTTGTCGATAATGAGTATCGCATGGATAGCTGAATGGTTGTCATCTCCCTGGTAGCCAGAGGAAAAGAATGGCCGGGCCAGACCTGCCGCGAACAACAGAATGGCCGCAGTTCGTAGCAATAACAAGAGCCAGTCTCGCAAACGCAAGCGACGTTGTTGTTGCGCGAGTGCTTCACGGAGGAGATGCATCGCTGCCCAGGAAACAGTCCTGGTGCGGCGGCGGTTGAGCAGGTGGATTAGAATGGGACCGGTCGCGCAGGCGAACCCAGCCAGGACGAATTGCCAGGTTGTCCACGAGAGGTTCATGAAGGCCGGTCAGAAGATGCAGGAGAGTTCGGGTCAGTTGGTGTAATTGATAACGCGGTTATTCTACTCGGTTCGATTGTAGACCGGGTGGTGCCAATGGTGTTGGATTCAAAATTCTCATGGTATTGAAGGATTTTGTGGCATTCGGTTCGCTCCGGAAAGAAGCGTTGGCGTCGATCAGGGGTATTGTTTTGAGAGTCAGGATCTATGTACCGAGTTGCGCCCCTGGAGGTGTTTATTTGAAATGAAGTCCTGGTCCAGACTTAATCGTCAAATCACCCAGTGCCAGAAGTGTCCTCGGCTCATCAAGCATTGCCAGCGGATTGCGCGAGAGAAAAGACGCGCGTATCGGGAATGCGAATATTGGGGACGTCCGGTTCCCAATTTTGGCTCACTGCCGGCACGTTTGCTTATCGTCGGCCTTGCACCGGCAGCGCACGGTGCAAATCGAACCGGGCGAATGTTTACGGGGGATCGCAGCGGTGATTGGCTATACCGCGCACTCTACAAAACTGGCTTTGCGAGTCAGTGCGAATCAACCGATTCAGGCGATGGAATGAAGTTAAGCGATTGCGTTATCACTGCAATCTGTCATTGCGCGCCTCCTGCTAACAAGCCTGCTGTTGCGGAAATTAGCTCCTGTCGGAGTTGGCTTGATGAGACAATTGACGAGGTGAAACCACAGGTCATTCTGGCTTTAGGGCAACTGGCATGGAAAAGTCTCGTAGATGTAGCAATAGAGCGAGAATGGTGGGATGTACGACGTCCGAAGTTTGGCCATGCCGTTGAGGTTCAGCTTGACAACCAGACCCTCCTGATGGGTAGTTATCACCCCAGCCAGCAAAATACGTTTACTGGGCGGTTGACCGAAGAAATGTTTGATCGAGTGTTCCGTGCTATCCGCAAATGTCTGGACGCAGACGTTACCGCGTGATGGCATCAGGTGGGTGCATGTGGTGTTTAGTTTTTCCGGTCGAGTCAAGCTGCCGATAATCTGGGCGATCAGGCGTGCAGATTATGGTTTCTTGGCTGTGGACTTGAACAAGAGACCGAGATAGTGCAGACCCAGGATGGCGAAGAGAACCGGGACTACGAAGGGGGCAGATTTGGGTCTGACGATAACAAATCCGCTGCTAAGCACAATTGCGATGATCAGTATAGGTGGAAATCGACGTACGATTTGAAGGACTTGAGGGAATGCAAGCCAAAGTGCTCCCAGGACGGGACCAACTTTGAGGCAGGCCGAGGCAATCGCATTTTCGAATTCGTTGCTGGTCCCATTCACTAGCCACACAAGGCCGGTCGTAGTGAGCAGCAGGGCGAGGAATCCCAGGAAATAGCGTTGCATGGCTGGCAATCAGGCGACGGCGAATGCTTGTTAGCGCAAATGAATGCTCAAATAATAACCGTGGTATACGAAATCCGTGACACGATACGTAATCGCTGAGTACACAGCGTCACCTGTGGAACTGTCAGCATTGTATGCTCAGTGAGGTTTTCTCGTCAGAGCCGGTCTAATGTGTCGATCCACCGCACCAATTCATCGACCTGCATCTCGGAGAGATAGCCTTTCGATTGGCGCGTTGTGACAGGGTATTGTAAATCACGCAGGCGTTTTAATGCCGCGGCTGCACGCGCGGCTCTTGGCGATTCACTGTCAGATGCTGCATAGACGGCTAAGCGTTGAAGCGGGGCATTAGCAGGAACATTCAGTCGTTGCGGAACCTCAGCGTCGACAGTCGCGACACCACGTATCAAGTCGCGTTGCGAAAAAGCAAGCATGTATGCCAGTACCCCGCCGGCCTGATGTCCGTGCACGACAATCCGCGTGTCGTCTATCCGGTAGGATTTGCGAATCTCGTCAATTGCTTTGCGCACGTAGTCGACTTCAGTAGGGACCCACCGTTTTTGCTTTGCTGCTTGTGGCATCAACAGGATCAGGTGTCGAGCATTGCAGTGGCGCTGCCAGCGTTTCACGAGACGCGCTTGATTGAATTGTCCGGACGGGTGCAGCCAAACAACCAGCCCATGAGGTACCCCGGTCTTATAACTCTCTGGTACCAATGCGACACATTCATTCGGTTCTTCTGGCAATTTGACAGGTATGAGGCCAGTTATCGCGAGATTGTCGGCGGCGGTTTCAAGTGGCGGTACCAAGGGAAGTTCCTTGGGAATTTGTGTTGGTAACGCGGAAGTCGACAGTGAAGTGGTTTCGGGCTGCCCAGATTTGATGACACTGATTGAGAATTTCGAACCAGGTTCAAAGGATCCAAGGATCGTATAAACATCATCGGGAACGCTAATATTCTTTTCCGCGATTGCAACGAGGCGATCGCCGGGACGCAATCCGATCTCGGCCGCTGGGCTATTGGCATAGACGAAACGAATTCCGATTCCACGTT
>CAZITS010000356.1:0-1698 GCA_964542185.1 uncultured Pirellulaceae bacterium | reverse complement strand
GTTTCGTAAACGTGTGGGAAGCAGCCCCAGAAATGGATGGATGTAGGGGTCGAGTCTGTCAGCCAGTTTCAGAGAAACGGTAACGCGCTCTTCGCCGCGTTGGACGGTTAGAGATACACTGTCGCCTGCGTAATGACGTCCCAAAGCGTGCCGCAACTGCACTTGGCGGGACACTGGTTGCTCATCGACGTCTACAATCACGTCCCCTACTGCAAGGTTCGCCTTGTAGGCTGGTGATTTAGGTTGAACCGCGGCGATTTCTGCAGGTAACGAATAGATGTCCCCTGCTTTGAGCGAGATTCCAAGTAGTCCAGGCTTAAGATCCTTGCCGCGTTTGAGTTGTTCCAGATATGGCAGCATATCGGCAAGTGGAATTGCAAATCCAATTCCTGAATCATACCATTCTGCGCCAGCAACATCGGTTTGTTGTTGTGGTGACATAGGTACCAGGATTCCCAAAGTTCGTCCCGCAATGTCGATGAGGGGGCCACCGTAATTGGCGGGAGAGATCTTTGCATCAGTTTGGATCGCCTTGCCCCAGATCCGATTAAGAGCGCTAAGGATGCCAACGGAACGGTTCGGAAAGTCTTTGTCAAAGGTCTTGCCTACCGCCAGAGTCCATTGTCCTACTCGCATTTCCGCCCGGGGTACTATTTCTGGAACGGTCAGCTTCTCTTCGGTCGTGACTTTCAGCATGACCAGCATTCGGCTTTGGTCACGGGCGACAATTTGTGCGGCAGCGCGTTTTCCGGTGGGTAAGGTGACGAGAATCGAGCTGGGTTTACCGGCAAATTGGAAAGCACTCGATAGGATGTGCCCCTCCTCCGATACCGCCACGCCCGACGTGATTCGGCTGTTTGTTAGCGGTGCGCCAGTACGTTGTTGATTGCCAAATGTTTCGATCCGCAGTACGGAAGGAGCAATTCGTGCAACGGCGGCCTTCATCGCCTGGGCTTCAAGAGACAATAAGTCGTCAGCAGCGTGAGTACTCGTACACCATTCTGTTGATGTGCAAAGTACGAAGGCAAGTGTAGATAGGACCAGGAGCGAGCCACGATTATGTGGTATGGACCCATAGGCCTGGCAAGAGAACATTCGAAGTGTTGTCATAAAGAATCGTGGATCGGTCATGGAGGTGAACGACATTTCGGGCTGCAACGAGATGTCATGGAATTTGAAGGGTGACGTCGATCAAATTCTGCCCTCGTTGAATAGTGAGTGTTACCGGGTCGATTCGGTCGATAAAGGAAAGCTCTTCGATAAGTTGTTTGCACGTTGAGGCGATGCGCTCATTGGCAAATAAAATCAGATCGTCAGGTTGCAACTGCATCTTCTCAGCCACGGACCCTTTTCTGACGTTGTCAACGAAAGCAGGTGTCTTGTCGAGTACATCTGGAATAAGCACAAATCCTAAGAGTGTTGGATTGAGGGCCTGCGCCGGTTTCTTGCGATCTGCGTTGCTGGATTGCGAAGGGGTGCGTCCGGCGATCAAGTCGTCAATCGAGTTGGCGAGTACTCCAACTGGTATGGCATAGTTCAACCAGATTTCGTTTTCGGCATTGCGCAGTTCCTTGCCCAGGAGGCCGATAAGATTACCTTGGCGATCGGTCAATGCACCGCCGGCGGCTCCTGGGTTATTTGTCATTGCGTCGAGAATAAAAACAGGTCCTTTGTAGGTAGTATTGAATGCGCCCCTTC
>CAZITS010000355.1:784-6068 GCA_964542185.1 uncultured Pirellulaceae bacterium | reverse complement strand
TCGCATGGGGCCAGCGGATATCAATCGTCTTTTGGACGCGATGCAGAACGTGACGCTCTCTGAAAAGCAGAGTATGCAAATCATGCGGTATGCGAACCGAGTCCCTTTGCAGTTTCAGGCAGCCGGTTGCGCGATTACGCAGGGAGTCATCAACACGAATTGGCGTTCATACGGGCTTTCGCAATCGCGCGGCGGACTGCCATCAGGGCCGGTGACCGTGATGGTTCATATGGCCAGCGTCTGGGTGCCGTTTACCAGTGAATCGAAGGAGGCCGTTGCCGCCTACCCGGAAATTGAAAAGGAACTTCGTCTGGCGTTGCAGGCTGTGGGGCGGAAGTTAGGTATGTATCTGCGGCGTCGCAAACGCGTCAAACAGGAGGGCGAACGCCGCAGTATTTTTCTGCGTTACCTGGGCGAGGTGGCAACCGCGGTTACGGAAATTAACGGTGGTGACCGCCAGGATCTTTACGAACAGCTCTTGAAGGTTGCCAAACGTAAGACGGCAGAGGCTGATACCAATTTAGACAACCGAGGTCGCGCTGTTGCTGAATCGGATGAGGATTACGGGCGAAATGTGCTGGTTGTTGAACAGCGCCCTGAAGACTTGTTGGCGAGTCTTCCAAAAACAGATGATGAACAAAAGCAGCTTTTTTGAAATGATGGACTATGGCAAAAAAAACTGCGAGGCGCAAAGTCTCTAAGGCAAAAGAGAGTAGCGGGAAGTTAACCGTCAAGGACCGCAAGACGCTCAAGTCTATTGGTGGGCTTGCGGACGGTGTCAATAAAGCGGCGTTTCGCGGACGCGATCCTCACTTGGAGATCCCGTCGCGATCCCTGTCGAATGTTCGCTACAACAAATCCAAGCGTTTCATCGAGATGGGGCGAGGGAAGAATCGCCGCGAGTTGTTTAATCTCTCGCAGGCCAAGAGTTATATGCAGACCGTTTTAGTAGGGAACGGCTGTCGCCAACTGATTAACGCCGGAAAGACAACGAGTATTCGTGGTCTCTACTACCTGCTCAAGCACACCATCGAAGGGACACGCGAGGAGACTTTTGACGAGCAAAAAGATTGCGATCCGGTCATTGAAGATGTTGAAGTCATGCTCAGCGCGTTACGCGAAGAGTTGCATCTTTATGCGAAGAATGCCGGCGCGATGGTTGGGCCCATTACGCTTGTTGATAGTGGGGATGAGATCGACTGTTCTCGAATGGGGTCGGGAGGTTACAGCATCCCATCTATTGCCGAACCTGAAGTCGTTCAATTCAAGCGGCATAATGCGAAATTTGTGTTGCATGTCGAAAAGGACACCGTCTGGCGAAGATTCAACGAAGATAAATTCTGGCAAGAACATGATTGCATTCTGACGCATGGTGGCGGCCAGCCGCCACGTGGTGTCCGTCGTTTACTGCATCGGCTGCATCACGAGTTGAAGTTGCCGGTTTACTGCCTGTTGGATAACGATCCATGGGGTTATTACATCTATAGCGTGATCAAGCAGGGGTCGATCAACCTGGCGTATGAGTCAAAACGCATGGCAATCCCGGCTGCTCGTTATATGGGGATGCGGAGCAAGGACTACGAACGCTGCGGTTTGTCATCCAGTGTGACGATTGGACTCAATGATAATGACGTAAAACGGGCCAAGCAGATCGCGGGTTACCCGTGGTTTGCTAACAAGAAGGCCTGGCAGAAAGAAATTGCTTTAATGCTTCAAAACGGCTTCAAACTCGAAGTCGAAGCGCTCATCAATAAGGGTATCAGTTACGTTACGCAGGAATATGTTCCCGCACGACTTGACGATCGGGACTTTCTGGATTGACTTGCCTGTGGAATATCGCCTGACGGCATCTGTTTTTAACGGATTCGCTGTACGCGATTAATCTGGTTTGCTCTTCGATCCATGCGCCCAGGTCCGCGCGAGTCTGCAATACACCACCGCGTTTACCTGTTGGAAATGTCGCTGGATTGAAATGCAATGGCCGCACCTTATCCAAAAATGGCGCAGTGGAAGTCAGCTCAGGAGTTCCGGCAGCGTTTAAGTGAATTGGCGCTTGATTTACCTGTAGACGACAAGGTTCTGTCCGCCGGCGAGGGCTCTCCCTTAGCGCAGCCTTTACGCATTGGCGGGACTAAGGTTGGCAACCGGTGGTGCATTCATCCAATGGAAGGTTGGGACGCAAATCCCGACGGTTCCCCGTCGGAATGGACGCTGCGCCGTTGGCGCCGTTTTGGACAAAGTGGGGCCAAGTGGATTTGGGGTGGTGAGGCGGCCGCTGTGCAGCCTGATGGTCGGGCCAATCCTCACCAGACCATGGCAATTCCGGGGAATCAACGTGGTCTCGCTTTGATGTTGCGTCAACTTGTAGAAACGCATGAAACTTGTTTCGGTACCAGCGAGGATCTGTTGGTTGGTTTGCAGTTAACGCATTCCGGACGGTTTTGCCGTCCGCGTTCAAAGGAGCTAGAGCCCAGAATTGCGTATCACCACCCTTTGCTTGATAAGAAATTCGGAATTGATCCGGATGATCGTCAGGTGGTTTGGACTGACACCGAACTTTTGCAGTTGATAGATCGTTTTGTTGAAGCGGCCGGTATCGCACGTGATGCGGGGTTTCAATTTGTTGATATCAAGTCTTGCCATGGCTACTTGTTGCATGAGTTTCTCAGCGCACGGTCGCGGCCGGGTGACTTTGGAGGTGACTTTGCAGGTCGTACGCGTCTGTTGAAAACGATTGTCAGTCGCGTTCGCGATCAATACCCGGACTTGATGGTGATGGTACGGCTAGGCGTCTTTGATATGCCGCCGTTCGTAACCAGTCGCAAACGAGGCAGGCCCATGGATTTTGAAAATTTGCTGCCCTACGTGGTGGGGTTTGGCGTGAATCCGGAAAATCCCATGGAGTACGATCTGACAGAGCCCTTGCGTTTGATTGAAGAGTTGTGTGATTTGGGTGTCGCCGCAATCAATATTTCAGCCGGCAGTCCTTACTACAATCCGCATATGCAACGCCCGGCGATTTTTCCTCCCAGTGATGGCTATCAACCGCCTGAAGACCCGTTAGTTGGTGTCGTACGTCTTGTCAGGGCTGCTCGTGAATGCAAGCTTGCGTTCCCCGACTTGCCCATGGTCGGCACAGGCTACAGTTACCTGCAGGATTTCTTGCCTCAAGTTGCTCAGGCTGTGGTACGCGCTGGCTGGATTGATAGCGTGGGGCTGGGCAGGATGGTCCTTTCGTACCCCGACTTGCCCGCCGACACTCTCAAAGGTCGAGCGATGGCCAGGAAGCAGGTCTGCCGGACTTTTAGTGATTGTACCACGGGACCACGTAATGGTATGGTTTCAGGCTGTTTTCCGCTTGATCCTGATTATCGAGTGTTGCCAGAGGCGGCGCGTTTGCGAGAGATCAAGCGATCACAGGAAAGTTCTGTGGCGGAACGACCTGAGTAAATGGTGAGAGGCTGTATTCAAAAATGGCAACCTGGTTCGACCGGTCTTGGTTTGTAGTTTGTTCACCGGATGATTTTTTCAAATGCCGAGACAAGCACCAAGTGGATTGCGTCGTAGGCCCGGCGCGTGTTCTTGATTTTGCGTAATTGGCGGAGCGTGACTAAATGGATTCAGGCGATGTGATTAGAGAAGCTGTTGCGGACATGGGAACCAAGCATGTGGCAACACAAATGCGACTTTCCCCGTCCTTGCTTTATCGGTGGTGTGATCCTCAACGGACCCGAAATGTGTCGGCGGCGGTTAATCCCCTCGATCGAGTACTCGAGCTGTGCAAACTCACAGGTAACGACCTTCCCATACATTGGCTTTGTGAGAAAACGAATGGTTTCTTTACTCCAAACCCAAAAGTGGACGAAGCGCAAGGGGAATTTTCGATCCGGCACACTCAGCAAATTGTCCAGGAATTCAGCGAACTGCTAACTGCAATTGCGAACGTGATGAGTCAGGGCGAAGAGGTTTCTTCAGACGAAGCGCAGAAGATTCGGTCCGAATGGGAGGACCTGAAACGGGTTGCTGAATCTTATGTGGTTTCAGTGGAGCAATGTGAAGAATCGCTGGACCCGTCATAGCAAATCAGCACGGCGCATCTCGGGAAGTTGACTGAAGCCGTCGTGATGCGCCTTTACGGAAGACGCTATGAATTGGTTGCTTCGATAATGACAGCCGTTCTGGATTCAACCGTCAAGGCTTGCCCAGGCTTGGCGAGTGTTTGCTGGACGTAGCCTAACGCAATGGCTCCCTTGTGCTTGGGTGAATAGCCAGAAGACGTGACTGTCCCCACAGCACGTCCGTCGTGGGTCAAAGTAGCCTGGGCTGGCAGGGGCGACGGACTATTACAGTCGATCTGAACCAGCCGACGGTTGACGTGGCCTACGGCATCGACACGGGCAACAGTTTCCTGTCCCAGGTAACATCCTTTATTGAAGTTGATCGCCGTAGTGTCGCGGCCGACTTCTTGTGGCAAGTTGTCTTCCGAAATATCTATGCCGTACTCGGGCCAGGCAGATTCAATTCGTAGTATTTCCCAGGTGGTTTGTTTGCCCTTGGTCAGCCCGTTCTCTTGCAGACAGTTGAGTAACGACTCGAAATGGTCCGTTGACGTTGTCAATAGAAAACCTGGGTGACGTAAAAAGGGAACGTTGTGGCATACGGCTGGTATTTCGGAGATTTGTGATTCGTAGTGGGACCAGGCATCCTGAGGCAGGTCGCGGCCGACGATCCTTTTCAGGATCTCGTGAGACTGCGCACCGCAGATAAATACGCGAGGCTGCATCGCCGAGCAATCTTCCAGCTGCACATCTTCCATAATCACATATCGGGAGAGGTGTTCGATCAGCGATGTTGCCTGATTAGCAGCTGTATCTACTACCAGCCGGTCAGAGTGGCAAAAGACGGTGACATGACCGACGGTTTTACCTTTTGGATTACAGAGGAAAGCTTCGCATCCCGTTCCAGGCGTTAATGCATTGAGGTCGTTCGTGCAGAAACTGTGCAAAAAGTTGCTTCGATCGGAGCCTGAGATTTCGATTCGGGAACGGTCGCTGAAATCAATGTAACCGGCGTCTGCTGATAGCGTCTGGTATTCATCCAGTGCAGCTGCTGACAATGGCATTTGTTGAGGTTCGTTCATCTTGTTACTCGCCAAGATGTAGGGATTCGAAGTGTGTGGCCAGGCAGTTGCACGATCGGCGACAATGCCACCAGCCAACACTCTCGATTCCGGGGAGCTAAAGGGTTTGTGTCTCTTGCTGCAACAATACAGGAGCTGCGTATT
>CAZITS010000355.1:0-774 GCA_964542185.1 uncultured Pirellulaceae bacterium | reverse complement strand
CAGAACTCTTGTGTTGGGGAGCTAAGGGGCTTGTAGCTCTTGCTACAACAACAGAGGGGTTGCGTATTGCGCGTTGTTTACCAGGATACAGGAATCGCACTGTTCGCCAAGTCGCTGCAGGCTCTCGGGGTCGTCGACATGCGTAAATCCGATGCTCTCAGTGTCATGGCTCTCCAATTCACTTACCAGGTAGACACTGGCGTGTTGTAGCGTTTGTCGTATGCGTTGTACTACGAGCTCCTCCTCGGCGGTATGAGCAGGCCGGTCTTCTGGTGGCGAAAACTCACTGCTCTCGAATGCCATACGTTTCAGGGCGGGAAGTGGTGGTTCTTTCAATTCGGTACATAACGCAATGGCACCTCCCTCTTGTATCACAGCTGCGGAAGCGGCCAGAGCTCGGGCTACATGTTCCCAGGTTTGCAATGTCGGGCCGCCCGCAATCGTGCTGATAACCAGGCTGGCCGGTTCTGGAACATCCGTACGCCATGCCTTTGTAGACAGGTCGCCTCCAATTGTCTGAAGCACCTTGTTTTCCCCGGCCAGCACATGCAAGGCTTCATTGCAAGCTCCAGGAACAACCTGGATGCCTAGTTGGATACCCAATAACCAGGCGGCTTCTTGCGTTTCCGCGGCGTATTGTGTTCGGGTTTGAGAGTCAGTCGCACAGAGTAGCCTGAACTTGGTATCCGTATCGGAATAGGTAGGAAAAAGTTTGCCGTACAACGTCCCCTCGTACCCATCAATGTCGGGGATCGAGGGCTCAATCGGGAGCAC
>CAZITS010000354.1:0-6095 GCA_964542185.1 uncultured Pirellulaceae bacterium | reverse complement strand
GCAGAGGAGGCACCTGCAGAGGAGGCACCTGCAGAGGAGGCACCTGCAGAGGAGAAACCTGCAGAGGAGGAACCTGCAGAGGAGAAACCTGCAGAGGAGAAACCTGCTGAGGAGAAACCTGCTGAGGAGAAACCTGCTGAGGAGAAATCCGACGGCTAGCGTGCCAACGGGTGGTCCCCGTCACTCGGCCAGGTAGTCTCGTAGATCGTCGTGGCGATTTCCTGAGATCATCCAGGTCGCAGTGTCGGCGGTCCCCGCTTTGCGGAAAAAACGGTGGTTTGACAGGAACGTGATGAGTTGCTCGGCCGGCGCCGCAAAGTCCTGTTCAAAGGCCGCCTGCAACACTCCTTCGTTCTGTCCCCCGTGTTCCAGTTTCTGGTAACACCAGCGGGTTGCTTCTCGTTCCGAGAAGGTGAGTGGCGTGGCGGGACCACCGCTTTCAGCCACGATCACTTCCAATTGCCGTTTGACTTGTTCGAGCGTGTGCTGTTGCTCGACCTGGCATGCACTCAAACGGGATAGCAGTTGTGTCGTTTCCGCAGCCGCCTGATGCAAGACGCCGTGGAGTCGATAGAGTTCGGCGGCAGCTTGTTGCAGATCGGCTGAGGATGGCGAGGATCCATTCTCCGTGGACATGGCAGGATTCCTGAGGTAGGGAGGGGCCGTAAATCGAAGGTGCTGTTGCGTGGGCTTGCCAACGGCACTTGGCAGCCTGCCAGCGGCACTTTCCAGGCCGATGATTATACACGCTTCGTTGTACGCGGCGACCGCCGGCCGGAGTGAACCCGCATATTCAAAGCACGCAGCGACGTTGCGTCATGAAGGTGCGCAATGGCGCTTCTCCGACTGCCGCACGTTTCCTGGCGGTTGCTATCAAGAGGTTGTGGGGTAACGTCCGTCGCCCCAGCGGGACGGATCGATGCCAGCCGACTCGGTCAACATGTGCGGCGGTTTGTGCGGCTGGTCCCACGCTTTTCCAGAGGTGTTCAAGCTCTGTAGAAAAGGTTGTGCGATGGGAGGCGCTGTGGCCAGCTGCTCGGCGGGCCATTCGTCGACCGGTTGTACCGGGCCCGCCCAGGCGGGGCGATAGCCAAACTGAATGAGCTCTCTGGGCTGCGGGACGGTGTTCGGATGTGACCCGTGAAAAAGCAATGCGGGGATCAGTACGGCAGACCCAGCTGGAGGAACGAGTGTGATTTCTGCCGGGTGATGCCGGTAACGGATGTAGGGGCTTGCGTCCATGTGAAAAGAGATGTGTGATCGCGGGATCAGTCGGAAAGGCGCCCGCTCGGGTGTCAGGTCGTCGAGGTAGTACAGGACGCGCAGCAAACGTGGGCAACTTCCTTCGTAGCCAAACAAGTTTGAGCCATGAGGTTGTCCGTCGGTGTGCATGGATATGCCCGGTGAACCGGGATGCGTCCGCTGGAAAAACCCCCTCGTGAAAACAATGTCCGAGCCCATGAGATCGTTCAGAAAATCAATCATCGGTGGGTAGCCGATGAGTTCGGCCGTGGTCTTGCTATGCCATTGGGGTTGCTCGACTGAAGTCGTCTGGTAATCGCTGTAACTCTTGGGGGTCATCTCGATGTCGGCGAGTTCTGCTTTCAGTCTGGCGATCAGGTCGGAGTCCAGGATTCCTGGCAAAACCACGTAACCTTCGGATTCCAGGAAACGAATTTGATCGGCGCGTGTAAATGATGCAAAGTCGGTGGAATCGACGTGCATGAAGGGGATGATTTCTTCGGGGGCGATCGCTGGTATCTCAGTTTGGCTCAAGAGAAGGCTCCCATCCTGGTAAACGGAATGGCGTAAAACTGACGATTCTTGTGATCTTACGCCGGTTCTGCAAGCGGCTAAGGTGGTGTGTCGCGGAAAAACCAATCAATTTCCGTTGATCTCGAATACCGTTTTCAAGTACAACTGTACTTGTATGACGGTGCCATTGGGTGAGTGAAACCTTCCTCGTGGAGATGCAAATATGTTTTCGATCAAGTCTGACAAACGCAGTAAACGCTATTGCGACGGCAAGTCTCGACGGAATTTTCTCCAGGTGGGTGCGCTTGGTGTCGGTGGTTTGACGCTCGGCGGCTTGTATCGGGCTGAGGCGGACGCAGGTCTGGGCTCTTCCGAGAAGGCGGTGATCAATATTCACCTGGCAGGTGGACCGTCGCATCAGGACACATTTGATCTCAAGCCGGACGCAGCTCGTGAGTTTCGAGGCGAGTTCAGTCCGATTCAGACCAACGCGCCGGGGATGGATATCTGCGAACACTTTCCATTGTTGGCTACGTCTGCTGACAAATTTGCGGTCGTGCGTTCTTTGACCGGTTCAATTGCTGACCACAGCGATTATCCCACTCAGACTGGTTTTGCTCGCTCCGATTTGCAGGGGATAGGTGGTCGGCCGGCACTCGGTAGTGTCGCGGCCCGACTGCTCGGTAGCAGACGCGGCGCTCCCCCGTTTATTGGTTACAACGGCACGTACCCTGGTTATCTGGGGGCGGTTTACAAGCCTTACCGGCCGCAAGGTGGCGATTTGCGTTTGAGCAAGACGATGACCGCCGAACGCATGCAGTCCCGCTCGGAACTGCTCAGCTCGCTCGACTGTCTCAAGCGTGAGGCGGATAACAGCGGTCAAATGGAGGCGCTCGATTCGTACACCCAGCGGGCAGTTGATGTGGTTACCTCGGGACGCGTGGCCGATGCCATCGATTTAGGCAAAGAGGATCCCAAGATTCGCGAGCGTTACGGCAAAGACGGGAATATGTTTTTGACCGCGAGGCGCCTCGTTGAAGCGGGAGTTCGTGTGGTGAATTTCAACTGGGGAAGTTGGGATACCCATAGCAATAACTTCGGGCATCTGCGGAACCAGTTGCCGAAACTGGATCGATCCATGAATGCCCTGTTGACGGACCTGGACGAGCGAGGCCTGGACAAGGACGTCAGTATTGTCATGTGGGGTGAATTTGGACGTACTCCACGAGTCAATAACAATAAAGGCGGACGAGACCATTGGTACGAAGTTGCCATGTGTTTCCTGGCGGGTGGCGGGATGCGCACCGGGCAGGCCGTCGGTCGTTCCAACAAGAACGCCGAACGGGCCGTTGAGCGGCCGGTCCACATCCAGGAGGTTTTTGCCACGCTGTACCACAACCTGGGTATCGACGTCGCGTCCACGACGATTACGGATCCGGCAGGCCGGCCACAGTATCTGGTCGAACATCGTGACCCGATTCACGAGTTGCTCTAGGGCGATTGAACGCCACAAGCCCGCACCTGGCAACGGCACGATGTGGGCGTGAACCCAGGTTTTGCTGGTGATGTGGAAGCTGCGCTGCGTTCCATTGGCGCGCGTTCTCTACATGCCTGGTGAGACCGAGCTCTATTTTCCAATGACCGATGCACGCTATGAAATGCAACACTTGAAACACGTTGTCTGGAAATCGCTGCCCTCATTATGGGGCCACGCGGCCGGCGCGGGATGGGGTGACAAGGATAAGCAGCTTATCCTCAAATCGGTGAGGATGTTCTGGTCGCAGTAAAGCCGGGCAGTACGGCCAGAGAACCAGTGAGAGACGGGTTTAAGTCTTCGCTGGCTGCAAGTCGATCTGGTGGGAGCGAGATCTCATCTTAGTCAGGGAATGCGAACGATCTGATTGGTTGCATCGGTGCGCACTGGCTTCGAGTAGTGGTAGACATGCACGTTGTCCGCGATGGGCGTGCGGACCCGCACGATCCACTCAATCCAGTCCGGGCAGTTAAAGGCGGAGTAGGCCAGCTCCAACCCGGTCAGCAGGGAAGCGGGGTCTCCGGACAAATCGGGAAACAGGACCGGACCGGTATCCGTTTGGTAAATCCAATCCCTTTCGTTGGCGTTGATGGTCTTTACCGGGTATTCGATCAAGGCGTGGTAGCGCGCGTTGTCGAGTACCGTCCGCGCAACGAGCGTGTTGTTCGCCAGGACGGCGTCCACAATCTCCTGGGGCGATTCGAGTGGTTCGCCGGTACAGCGACTGACGTCAATGCGTACCTGGTCGAAGGTGTCATCAATTCGCCCCGTCTGACGGTCGGACTGGGAACCGCTTCCCGGAGGATAGAGCTCCATTTCTGTACCGGCTTGCGCGTAGGTTTTCAAGTGAAGGTAACGATCTGCGGAAAAGATCGGACAGAAATCGGCGTTGGGTTCGAGCCAGATATCACCGGGTACCCCCACTTGCTCGGTTTTGCAGCTTGCTCCCAGCACGAAGGATTCGACGTGCCCTGTCGCTTTTTCCGTAATCACACAACAACATTCAATTGGAATGCGCGAGTTGTTCAGACTGTACGGAGGTTTGTGCGTGACCGTTAAAGGCGGTTTCTTGTCCACGTCGATACGGAATGTCAGGTAGGACCTGGCGAAATTCACGGTCTGCATAGAGGGATTCCTGTGGGTGGGGTCAATGTGCGTTGGTGGTAACAGCGAGAACAAGGTGTATCGTGGCTGTGACGGTTTGCAGCGTGGCTGCTCTGCAGGAGAGCCTGGCCAAGAGAGGCGGTGGCCGGCAGGGTCATTGAATCTGGAAATGTTTGACAGCCTCTTCGTCAACGGTAATACCCAATCCTGGTTTTGCGGGCACCGTGACATGACCATCTTTCTCGATCTGGAAGGAAATGTCCGTGATCTGTGTCCGCCAAGGATTTTCCGACTGGTCAAGCTCGAGCATCGGTGTGTGGGTCGGGTGGCCCCAGGTGGGATCTGCCATCAAGGAGAGGGCGTGCAGGGTGCTGGCAATGAGGATGGCTCCGCCCCAGCAGTGAGGAGTCGTCTGCACCGAATGGAGCGCCGCCAGTTCTGCGATGAAAAGCAATTCGCTGATACCTCCGCAGAGTGCGAGATCCGGTTGGATGATGTCAAAACAGCCACGGTTGAGCAGCCGTTTGGCTGCCACGCGATCTGCCAGCGCTTCGCCGCCAGCAAGCGGGATCGCGAGTTTTTTTCGCAGTTGTTCATATCCCGTATAGTCGGGTGCTTGGGGGAGCGGTTCTTCCCAGAAAGCGAAGTCCAGTTCGGTCAGTGCGTGTCCCATAGCCAGTGCGCCTTTACTGGCGTACGCAGCATTCCCGTCGGCCATTAACTGGATGTCTTTGCCCACCGCTGCCCGCACTGCCTGGGCGATGGGAATCTCGCGTGTGACGGGGTAGCGTCCCAGTCTCATTTTCAATGCCGTGAATCCGAGTTCAACGTGTTCCGCCGCTTGACGTGGATAGAGCTCTTCGGGTGCGATGCCCTCGAGGTAATTCATGGTAGATGCGTAGGCGGGCACGCGTTCCCGCAGTCGCCCCCCAAACAGGGCGCTGACTGGTTTGTCCAGGAGCTTTCCCCGAATGTCGTTGATCGCGGTTTCCAGGGCCCCGACAGCCAGTGGGTTGTAGAACACACGTCCCCAGGCCTTCCTCATTACCTTCCGGTAGGCCAACGGATTTTCGCCGATCAGGGCCGGACCAATCTGGTCCGTGATCGCACCACGCGCGCCAAGAATAGGGTAGGTTTCCCCCCAGCCCTCGATCCCGGCATCCGTTTCGATTTTCACGAGCAAGGTGCGGCGACGTTTGTCGAGCGGTTGGGAGATGGAGACCCCGAAGGCGCGTTTGAGTGTGGTCTCCAGCAGGTACGCTTTGACCGCAGTGATACGGACCGGGTTTGCCGCCGCCTGGAGGGCTTCGGTGTCGGACAATTCTCTCGCCACAGCCAAAGCGGCAGTCGTCCGGAGTAACTGACGTCGAGTGAACATGGCGCGGCTCCTGCTGAGTGGTCACGGTGAGAGGGAAATGTCAGTGGCGGATCTTCCCTGGTGGTTCGACCGCCTTCGCGCCAAAACTCGCCAGGTCCGGAGACTGACTCTGCGCACCGGCCGGTGGTAGTTTGGCACTTGCGCTCCAGACGATGCCATTGAGGACCAGTGTGCGGAGATCGTCCTGGGCCCAATTCTTGTAAAAATGAGGCATGACAATGGCGAATCCACGTCCGCGGTCGGCGCGCTGGACGCACCAGGCGACGGCCTCGCGCCGAGGCTTGTCGGGAGGTTGTAGTGAGGTTGCCAGGATCGTTACGTTGG
>CAZITS010000353.1:0-6119 GCA_964542185.1 uncultured Pirellulaceae bacterium | reverse complement strand
GTCTGACTGCCTGGTTTGCTTATCGTCCAACACCAGAATACCCTGGGCCCCCGCCACGATCGCCGCAAACACCTGCGCCTTGAGTTCCGCTGCCGACAAGGGCCGCCCCGGGGACGCTGCCGTAGCGGCAAGCACAGCCCACACCGGCCTGGCACCGTAAGGCGCCAGCGGTCGTATCCTGGGTGACTGCAGCGCACGCAGACGTGTTACCAAAGAGCGCACGGCATTTTTTTCCAGTGGAGCGTCCTCAGAACGGCTCGCTGCGGCGCCGGCAAACAAGACGCTACTCAACGAAGAACGCGGTGTGGTATAGCCGGGTGACGTGGCGGTCAAGAATTGGTCCGGCACCAACGGTTTGATCTGGCGCCACTCGGCCCAACCAGACTGCCGGTTCTGCTGGCGATCCGTATTGTGCAAGTTCCAGCCAGCGACGGCAGGGTGGCCTCGCCATGTCCTTATCGTGATTCCGTCATCCTCGGATTTCCTGTCGCGCAGTGAAAGGACTACAGCCAGGCCCGCTTGCTGACACGCATTGAGCAGCTCCCAGTCTTGTTGTATCGAGCTTGTTTCGTCGGACTGGCAATCTGCCAGGACGAGATTGTAGCCATGCGCTTTAAGATCATGGATCACGGCCTGATCCAGTTTCCGCGTGATCATTCCGATGGGCAAGGTGCGCTGCCGGTTGATGCGCAGCGTGCCGGCTGTCGAAAAAGAAATCTGGGCCGGATCCGGGTCGGCATCGATACGCACAAACTCCCTGGTTTGAGCCACGGCAACTTCCTGGCCAGCGCTGATCAGGCGCACGCGCACACGATGCGTTCCAGCCGGCAGGCCCGACAATTCGTGGTGAATTGGCAGCTTGAGGGTTTCCGGTTCCACAGTCGTAACGTGCTGCCACTCGCCCCCCTCTGTGGCGATCTCGAAAACCAGCGCGATCGGTTTGGGCACATTCCCAGCGGCTGACGTGAGGCGCGCCGTTAACGTTGCCCTGGTCCGTCTGATTCCCTTGATGTCAATCCGGTCGCCCGTCAGGAGGGTGAACATGCGATCCGACAGGATGCGCGTGACGCGATACTGATCAAAACTCGGGTACCACGGCCCCCCCCCCAGTTTCCAATCCGCCCCGTCGGTCGTCACCGTCGCCTGATCCTTGATTCCGGTGGCCGACTCGACCAGCGTCAACGGCATGCGTGTCTCCATGTTGCGCACGTAAAACCGTAGCCGGCCCCGGTCACGCACCACGGCGAAATAACTCCAGTGGTTGCCTGGGCCCATGTGCTGGCTGGTTGCTGTGAGCTGGCTGCCGTCACTTAATTGAACCGTTGCCTCGTAACGGGTGCCATGGTTCACGGTCACCACACGGACGCCGACGCCGGACTCTGTGCGGCAGTCCAGGGCCACCCGGTCGTGGCCGCCCCAGTTTCCACCATTGCCAAACCCTTCGACCACAAAACTATCGGCGCCAATGGCGTCGAGCGGATTGCGACCCTGGCAGACATAGAACGTACCGTTATCAGGTTGACGGGTGTTGAGTGCCCAGCGATTCCCTGCGCGGGGATTGAGTGCGACCGTTTCGCCCCACGGTGCCTCCGCCGTCAAGCGGTACTGGTGCGTTTCCTCACCCAACAGATCGGGCGATTCAAACTTCCAGTAAGCCAATTGTTGATCGGGACGATTCAGGAGCACGTGGCGGTCGATCGACACGTTGACCAGCGGCTCGTTCGCTGGAGCAGCCCGCTGGGTGCCGGCAGCAGTGATCGCCACAACAATACCTGCCAGACAGATCCGCTTGATGAGTCGCATTGCATCTCCTTCAGCGTGCGTAGACTATCTTTCGCGCTGCAGTCTCTGCAGCCGCCTGCCGCTCGGTCTGCTGGAGTGGCAGGAACAGTACCATTGCCGTCCTCGTTCTACTGCGTCTTCCCCGTTCCCCGCGTCTTCCTGGTGCGCTGCGTCTTTCCGGTGCGCTGCGTCTTTCCGGTACGCTGCGTCTTTCCGGTACGCTGCGTCTTCAACCAGCCAACGAGGTCCACCAGTTCACGTGGCAAAAGTACCGCATCAATTCCCTGGGGCATCAGGGACACCTTCGAACGGTTGCGCACCTCGATACTCTCCTTGGGAATCTCCTTCTGCAATCCACCCGGAATGCGCAGCGTCAGTGTCTCCTTCGTTTCGGTGATGACAAATCCAGTGTGCAAAGTGCCCTGGTCTGTCACCACCGTCACACCTTCATAACCCTGGCTGATCGTCTCGCTCGGCTTGAGGATGGCCGAGAACAGTTGCTGCGAAGTCAGCTTGCTGCCGATAGCCGACAGGGCCGGACCGAACTCCTGCCCCCGATCGCCGATCTTATGGCACTTGATGCAACCACCTTTTTGAAAGGCGGCAAATCCCTTGGTAATGTCGGGCGTGGTCGCCAGCAATTTCTGCAATGGCCAGCGACCACCCGCTGGAACGAGCAGCTCCACTTTTCCAGCTGCAAACATCCGGGTGCCGGGCCCCGGCGATAGCGTCAGTGCTCGGACGGCAGGCGCCAAAAACTCCTTTGGCAGCTTGTTCTGCTCTACGAGTCTCACGAGTTCTCGCGCTGAAACGGAAGACTGTCCCATCGCCGCGATCGCCAGTAATCGAGTCGCCTCGGGCTGAGATTCGTTGGTCACGACGCCGGTCAGATAATTTCTGGAATGCTCGTTGTCCACGAAACCGAGTGCTTTGATGAACGGTCCGGAACGACTCGGATCCGCCAGTTCCTTCCCGATAAGATTCCCTTTGTGAAACGCGATGATCTGGTCGGCAGCGCGAATGCCTGGCTCCTGTTCAGGGCCACTCCGCACCATGTCCATCAAGTGGCCGACCAGGTCCCGCCGTTTGAATCGCGCCACCAGGTCCACGAAAGTGACCGTCCCCTTGCTGGCGATCAAGGCGGACTCCACTTGTTCCGTCACCCTGGGGTGAGACTTGACGAACTCCGGGGTGGCACGCTGGAACGCTTCCAGGTAAGTGGCGGGATGGCGCTGCGCATCACCTTGGAGAAGTGTTGTCAACGCAACCTGATGTAGTTCACCTTCATGAAAGTCCAAGGCACGCAGAAGTCGCGGATGCTCCTCCGTTGGAACCTGGGAATCCTGAAGCAACTCAGCGAGCAACGGCGCGGCTTGCGGTGCCCGCGAACGCCAGATGATGCCACGACCTGCCGGCGCCTTCCAGGCAGTACCAACTCTCTTCAGCCAGGCTTTGAGGCAGGCGGCTTCCTTCCCTTTTTCACCAATGCCCAGCGCCTCCAAATACCAACGATCCTGACCGTCGTATTGTGTGGCAAGCTCCACCCACAGCTGAATGGACTCGGGAGAATCAAGCCGGTGCAGAGAAACTGCACATTCACGTCGCACCTGGGCAGAGTCGTCTCGGACCAGCCGTCGCACGAACGCCTCCACGGGCAAACGATGGCGACGGGCGATGCGCAGCGCCAAGAGGCGCACGTCTGCGGATTTGTCCCGTAACGCCGTCTCGATTGCCTGGGCAGCACCGTCTCCAATGGCAGCCAGCGCCCAGAGCGCACGGGCGCGGAATCGCGGATTCGGGTTGGACGCCAGCACGTACAGCGCAGGACGAGCGTTCACCTGCATGCCAACCAGGGCAGTCCACGCCCGGTAGCGGGCAGACAGGTTCGGGCTCTGCAGCGCCTGCACCGCCCCCTCGGGTGTTTGATAATCGTAAGCAGGAACCCGGTACGCGTGGCCGGGAGGCGCAACTCGAAAAATGCGTCCCGCGTCATTGATCGTACGGTGGCAACAATCAACCGGGTCAAACCAGTCGGCAATCAATAAAGAACCATCCGGCGCCACGGAAACGTCTGCAGGTCGGTAGTCGTGATCCACATCATTGCGGACCAGGTCGACAATACGGGCGGTATAGCCGGCACCAGCCTGTTGCGCAGGAAACGCCCACACCCGGTTGCGGCCGGGCTCGGCATGAATCATCTGCCCGTGAAACTGCTCCGGCAGCAGATCACCCTCATAGACAAGAATTCCGGTCGGAGCCCCCGAACCTGTAATGAGCAGATTGGGCACCACACCGGGATCGTTCTGGTGCCACATACGACGTTGCATGGTGGCTTCGATATTGGTGCGCCTGGATCGATAGTCCGCACCAGTTTTCTCGTCACGATATCCATAATTGCCGTATTCCATCACGAAGTTCACACGGCAGGAACTCAACTCGTTGTCGTTGTCCGACTGCCACATCGAACCAAAGGAATCAACGGTCACCTCCCAGTTATTGCGGAAGTTGTGTCCAAGCACTTCAACACGACTGCCATCCATTTCGCACCGAATGACCATCCCTTCCTGATACGGCTGGCGACTGTTGTTGACGGGATTACCAAAGACATCTTTGACCAGCGTTCCATCCGGGCGACGCAGTTCCGCATTAAAGTTGCCGAAGTTGAAGTAGAGCCGCCCATCTGGCCCGAACATCACCGCATGGATCGCATGGTCATGCTGCCCGTGGACCGGGTTGATCACTTTCCCAACAAACAAGACCTGCTTCTCGTCAGCCTGGTCGTCGCCATCGGTATCTGTGACCAGGAGTATTCGGTCGGGCGCTGAAACGATCGCCCGGTTACCTAGCACACAGACCCCGTGTACTCCGTCGATATCCGGATTCTGGTAAAAGACCGTGCTTCGGTCGGCTCTCCCGTTACCGTCACTGTCCTCGAGAATCAGAATGCGGTCGCCCGCCTGGCGAGTTTTCTTACGGTAGTTAAACGCCTCCGCGACCCAGACCCGGCCGCGATCGTCGACATCAATGCTGGCAGGATTGGACAACTGCTCTTTCGCGAACGGTTCAACGGCCAGTCCTTGGGCTACGATGAAAGGTGCACTCTTGGAGACTGCCGGCTTTGTCTGCTGCGCAAGGAGCTCCGCCGTCGGCGTTTTCAACGCCTGCACCAAACCGGCCATGAGCAGGACCACCGGTACAACAGACCACCCTGTTCGGCTCCGAACCATCTGTTCGCTCATAAAATTATCACCAATTCTGCGTTGTCAGCGGTCGTGATTGCGAGCAAGGCCTGCGTCAAACGCCGTATCCTGCAACGGTCAACCCACCTGCTTTTGGCGCTTCATTGTAGGGACTTTAGAGTTAGTTATTTGCCGCTACAGCAAAGAACCGCAGCTTGCAGAAAACGACGATAGCCCCCCAACACCGAGTGACAACGCCAGGGTACCGCCCTCGCCTCGGGCCGGGAACGGACCCGCCACAGTGGCACTGATGTGCTGATGAGGCCAGGCCATGGTGGCCATCGACGCACCTGCCACTACAACTACGTCTACCGAGGTCGCTGTCAGACAAACTTTTTGCCGTCCCGTGACTCCTGCATATATTCAATCGGGTCCGCCCCCAGCTGTCTGCGCAACAGCCCAATCGAGCCGATATGGACATGCTCGTGATACGTTGACCATTCCAGGGCTCCACCTTTCAAATCAAAAATGGGGTGGTGGTCAAATACGGGGTCATCAAAAATGGCCGGCTCATCCAGCACTGCATCGGGCAGCGCCTGGGTCTCCTTGATCACCTGGTCATGGACGGCGGCCAAAACCGACAACAGCTCAGCGGGAGAGGGGTAGCGTGCCTGGTCACCCGAAACCTGAGACCCGTAACCAAACAACTCACCGTAATTCTCGGGGATGATTGCCTGGTCTTCTTCTTGTGCGCCTCGCACCAGCGCCAGGCCCAGGAAATATTCGGCAATGGCCATATGCCCCACATGCCAGGCGACATGCGTAATGCCCAGCGGCATTTCAAACCACTGTTCATGCGGCACTCGGTCAATCATCTGCAGAGAAAGGGCTCTCGTGCGTTGCAGGTTGTACAGAATTCGTGACTTGCTGAACTGTGACATGGTTTCTCCCCATACGCTGCTTGGTAGGACCATCGCTGCCTGGCCGCCGCTCACCAACCATCAATGTGTGTGCGGCGTCGCGCAATCATCTGCTGCTTTGGCATCAACGCGCCGGCGAACGGCCACGTGATGCAAGCTCACCAGCATAACCTGTGTAGCCCCACCACTGATACCAGATCGGGCGCCAACACATCATTCTGAACGCGGCGGCGACCCT
>CAZITS010000352.1:0-6125 GCA_964542185.1 uncultured Pirellulaceae bacterium | reverse complement strand
ATTCGGCAGAACGGCGGATCTCCAGTTGGTAATCGCCCACCACAATAGCGGTGGCGGAGAAGTTGGGATTGGCCGCGAAATCCGTCGCTGCGGTCTGGCCTGTCACCATCTCGCCGCGCTCCGCCAACCCGATCACGACATCGTCAATGTAGACTCCCTCGTGCGCGTTATTCTGACCACGCACGTTGGAATTGAAGGCGCCAAACGAATCGCCAGGCAGACTGGTTGTCAAGCCAAGTGTCGTCCCTCCGGAAGCGCTGCGGACTTGGGTCACCGAGTGTCCGATCACACGCACCGTCTCATCAAACATTTTGACCGTTTGGACATTTCCACCCGCGTAGACATTCGCCAGCACCTGGCGAATTACACCGGCCACTTCCTGGCGATCCATGGTCGCATTGAGGGGTACCGCAATCCCGCTGGTCCCGGGCTGGCCATCGATCTCAACTCCCGGTCCGCTGGCAATCACACTGTTGTTGCTGGGCAGGTTAATCCGATTTCCATTCACACGAGTGACCTCGTTGGTCACGATGATGCGGATGTCGTATTCGCCGGTACTGCCATCCGCCGCCGTCGACGCATCATTGGCATCATACGTCTCGTTGCCGGCACCACTGACGCCCACAAAGTAAGTCCCAGCAACCGGGGCGACAAAATCGAGATAGGAATCCGACGTCCCGACCGCTTCATCGGGCGCCTCGTTGTCGTCACTGAAAGCCAGCTCCAGTCCATTCTCATCAAACAGACGCAGTACCGAATCCAAGCCACTGCCATCGGGACTGTCGATATCGACGGTCACGCGATCACCGGTTTCCAGGTCGAGTCGCAACATATCAACATCGCGCCCCACCTCGGTAATGAGAATCGGATTGTCGCCAATCAAGCCCGGAATCGGGGCGTTCACAAATTCGCCGGGGCCACCCGTCAAACCGGTATTGGTCGCATCGGCAATGGTGTCATTCGGCTCGACCACAGTCAGATCCACCTCTTGCGGAGGCGGCTGGGAAAGACCGTTGATCGCGGCTTCGAGATTCGCCGCCACCGTCTGGGGGGATTGGTTGTCATTGAAGTTAACGCCGACGTTACCTGGCAGCGCGTCGCGTGCACCGTTTTCGATAAACTCAAACACATCGCCATCGATCTCCACCGTTTCACCATCGTCGATAGCCGCACCACTGGAAACGACCAGGGTGAATCCAAGGTCGATCTCAAACCGATCGCCACCGCCAAAGCCAAAGAAACCACCGCCACCATCGATGGTGAACGAATCGCCGTCGCGAAGCTGGATCGCATCCACCGCGATCAGCTCTTCGCCCGCGGTATCTTCGTCACCCGTATTCATTGAACCGGCTGTGCTAAAATCAAATCTCAGCCGCAGATCATCCTCGCGACTGGCGTAGGGAGAGAGATCCACGCGGACCTGCCGCCACGATGCCGTGTCAAATGTCTCCTGGACGTCAAACGGTGCGTAGTCGAGCAGCTCGTCGTCTGTGGGATCCTCGTCAGGTGGTGTCGTAGCAAAGGAATTATTCGTTGCCAAAATTTCCCATTGGCCATCTTCACCACCAATAAATACCCGGAAGGCGTCGAGCATCGGATCGGAGTCTGTCAGCGTCCCGGAACCGGGCGCCGTACTCTGACCTTCGGTATCGACAAAATAGTTGAAGTACAAGGTCGGCAAATCAGTGGCGTTGTAATCGGCCAGGCTGAATACGTTACTGACAATCGAACCATGGCTGCCACCGGGATAGTCATAGAAATCATCGGGGTTGGTGTTGGTGTCCCCCAGCGTGGAACCAAAGTGGAAGGCGTTTTCGCCCAGTACCGCTTCCCGACTTTTGTCAAACGGCTCGTTGATACCGTGCCCCGCATCACCCCTACGAAAATCTTCGACGTGCCAGAGGTTCTGATCCAGCGTCGAGAAATCCATCCCGCGAACGTCAAAGCCCACGCCCGTTTGGACACTCGTCTGGCCATCCACGAAGACCGGCTGGGGTACCCCACCGGTAGTGAACGCGTACAGTTCACCCCCGTCGTCGATACCAAACAACATCCGCGAGTAGAAACCGTCTTCGACGGTCGGCGGGCCGACCGCCAGACCTTCAAACCGCGCACCGCCAAAGCCGCTGCTATTGGAAATGGTAGAGATCAGCGTTGCCTGCGCACCTGCACCGAGATAGCCGGTAATCCGGTAGAGACCACCCTGGTCACTCACGCCAAACATCTGTCCACCGACAAACGCGATTCCCGTGATCGTTCCGGACACGGCATCCAGTGTGCCACGCTCCACGATTTGCGTACCAGCACCGACAAAACGGTTGGGAGATTCGCGCTCAGGTAAATCATGGAACGCTTCGCCTGGCGCAAAACCACCCAGATTATTGGGCCCGGGTGCAAAGGAGTACAAGTTGTTGCGATGACTGTCCACGCCCGGCCGATTGGGGAAGAAATCGGGACGGCCGCCCACGGCAAATCCCCAAAGCTCATTGTTGACCTCGGTAAAGGCCAACGCTTCCATGTGCTGACCGTCACCAATATCGCTGCCGTCGCACTCGTTACTGACCTTGTCGGAGTCATTTTCGGCATCGAATTCATACGTCTCGAGACCGGTGTCACCGAGCTGTGTCAGGGTGCCGTCAGAGGTACTGATCTGGAAGTAGTTATCCGAATTCTCATCGCTGATATTACAGCCCGGTTGCACTTCCAGGTTGTGCCCGAAAGCCATCAACGCACCCCGGTCAAAATCGGCAACCGAGGGCCGCATGGCAATGTCACCCACATCGGTGGCAATGTCCTTGCGATCGAGATTCAGTTCTGTGTTGAGTCGGTATTCGGCCTCACCTGTGAAGGGATCAACCGCCCAGACGTCGGTCGAGCCGAAGCCACCGGTGGCAGCCACGTACAAGGTCACATCACCCAGGTGCCAGGGCGTCGGCGCATCCGCTCCAAACAAAACGGGTACTTCGGGTGCCGCCGCGGTGCTGCCACCGATCGACTCAATGTGATCTTCCGCGATCCGCACCACGGAATTGACCGGCTCCAGACGCAGCAGGGCGTTGGCGGGTGTCTCAACGTCAAATTGATCCAGTTCAGCCGGCATCACCTGGTCGGAATGGACCACGGCATAGTAAGTCCCGACGGGCAGTTCGACCGTACCCAATGTCGGATCGAGGACACCAGCACTACCGCGCGATAAGTCGTCCAGGTCGACGCCTTCCAGTGGACCGGGCTGATCTTCCGCCACATTGGAGTCCTTGGCACTGAGCACAAACTCAATCGTGCCATCTTCGGTTTCCCGATAGACCGAGATCGTTGTATTCGGCAGGCCGAGCGCGTCGGCGTAATCAATATCCAGCAAGGTGGCCACATGCGAGCCTTCCTGCTGAATCGAATCGTAGGTGAGCTCGAACTGGTAGATGTCCGGTTCCGTTCCGTCCAGACCGCCGTCACCCAAATTGCCAGCCACTCCTAGCGCAGCCCGATCCGTATTCAACAGGTTGCCCAGTTGCTGGGCAGTCGCAAACGTCTCGTTCCCCAAGGGGCTCTCCCCGACTTCACCGGTCAAGTGGGAGTGAATCGGCTGGCCGAGAACTTCGATACCATTGGTCGCGTAGCGGATATCAGCAAATTGCACGGAGCTGCCAGCGACCTGATCCAGTTCGCGCAGCCGCAATTGCAACTGGTAAACACCCGATGTCAAACCACTCGCCACCAGAGCCTCGTCGCGCAGATTGGATGCGGGGTCACCCGCCACCAGATTGCTGCTGCGAACCCGTACGTGGTAGGTATTCGGACTGCCGGGCGTACCAGGCAGAATCGCACGGAAACCCGCATCGCGCGGATTGATCGAGTAGTGATCGCGCCCCAGGAACTCCGATTTCTGCAACGGATTAACGTGATTGAGAGGAATTTCTGCGGGATTCGCATAGACGGACGCAAAACCCGTCCCTTCATCCAGCGAGTTATCCGACTGCGCGACGATCGTCCCGTCGGAATTCAACAATTCAACCACCGCATCAAGGGCATGAGTGGTCCCATCAATATCAAACCAGACTTCCGTCCCCGCCTGGGCTTCGAAACTATAGACATCCAAATCCCCCGGGTTGGCAATCGTCCCGGAGACGGTAAAGCCGAGTCGCAGGATGTCGTCACCCGATTTGTCGTGCGGCGCCAGAGCACCCAGCCGCTGTGCCGTATTAGGGGTCGAGTTGGTATCGGGGCCCGATTCCAGATCGGACGCTTCCAGTTCCACCACCGACGCCACATTGGTATCCGCGGAGAACTCCTCTAGTCGTACGCTTCGCCACTGGCCACCCTCAATCGCCAGCTTGCCGGGATCTTCGGGAACCAACTCGAGGAAAGAGACAATCCGCGCGGTCGTCGACTCGGGATCCAGTGTCCAGGCGAAGGCGGTCGTGACATCGGCTGGACCATAGACATCGCCCAGGTCAGGGTCGGTAAATAGCGGCAAGTCGCTGGTATCGATGTCACCCGGAACTGAATAGGTCACCGAGCCGTCTTCGATCGCCGAGCGCAATTCTGGAAACTCGTCGGCAGCCCAGCCGTCGTAGGTCATATTGACGAGGTCGTCACCAGGAAGATACTCGCCCCCCTGGCTGAACCCGATCCGTTCCGGGCCGTCCAACGTAAAGGCGCGGAAGTCCGCCGCACCGGGCGTCCCGGTCAAATACAAGATGTCATCCGTCACACCCTGCAAATCTTCGTCCAGGTAATTGACGAACTGCACATCGCCAAACTCGGAGTCACTCTCAAAGATGACCGTGTTGTAAAGGATGGTAATCCCATCATCGAAGTGGGACTCCACGCGCCAACGTATCGTCCCGTTTTCACCATCGAACTCACCTTCGCTAACGACCAGATCATCACCCGCTAGAAAAGCGCCCGTTGTGATCGTGGTATCGGCGAGATCCAGTATCTCATCGCCATTGTCAACATTGACATAGTTGAGAAATTCAAAAATGGCGTCCACATTCTGCAGCACTTGCGTATTGCCATTGGCCGTAATCCCATCGGCATCGATGTTGTGGGCTCCACCGTCGGCAACAGTGACTTCAAAATGGCCGATCGTACTGCTCAACGTGTCATTATCAATTAACAGCCCATTATCGACCTCACCAATCGTGGGCAATGGCTGGGGACCTGACGTCCCTTCTTCGTCGTTGTTCGTATTCGCATTCGGCGCCCCCTGTGGCGTCAAACCCGCACTGGCGCTATCGTCGGACAACGCCGTGAGTATGACCGGCGCCCGGGGATGGCCCACGATCTGCAAACGACCGCCAATACGATCGTCGATGTCCAGCGGACGGCCCATCGCCGTGAAGCCGGCATTGGCCCCTTCGAGCTTGACGACCAGGCTCTCCGCCGCGTTGCTGGTGAGCCGTAAACCACCATAGGTATGGAAGTCTGGGACATTGATTTCATCCAGTACGACGTGAACGTTGTCGGTATCGTCCCAGACACCCTCGGTCGTCAAGGTACCGCCACGCACGAGCAAGCCGTTGAGTGTGTTGTTATCCAGACGGTTCTCACGAATCAAAGGTCCCTGGTTTCCAGCGAAACCGCCGAAGACATCGATCGGTGTCGACGGATCAGCGGCCGCCGTGTTGCGGAAGTAGGTCACCCGCCCACCATCGCGAACGGGCCGTTGGTTCAGCGAGTTCACATCGAAGGACATCGCGGGCGCTTCGTTGTCGTGAATCACGTTGTTCCACAAGACAGGCTGGGCATCACGGACAAAAATGACGGCCTCATCATTCGTTCCCCGCCCGATCCGCTCCGGGGGTGCCGGGCCACCCACACCAATGGCGTTGTTTTCAAAGAGTGTATGGGCGATGCGGGCCTCTGCCTGATGCAGCTCAATCGCGTTGAAATCGGCAAACGTGCCCTCGACTTTCGACGAACCGCCGGCGTAGGCAACGACCACGTGGTCCAGGCTGGCGCGAGTCGCCGGTGCCAGGTACAGCCCCCCCCACTGACCAGGAGCGGGAGCGAGAACGACCGGCGTTGTCTTGAAGGATCCTCCAGCACCGTACCGGTCATCGCTGATCCCGGTGAAAATCACTTCGTTCCCGTCCATTCCTTCCGCGATCAACTGGGCGCCTAAT
>CAZITS010000351.1:0-6149 GCA_964542185.1 uncultured Pirellulaceae bacterium | reverse complement strand
TTCGCTCTATTTGAAAGACATGCCTTGAAACTTGGTCTTGGGCCGTCTGCTCCAAAAACCTGGCGTTATTCCGTGTGACCACATCCTGCGAATTCGATTGACCCCGTGGCTTGCTGAGGCAGAGGACTCAACCTGTGGATTTGTCGCGACTATCTCGACACCCCGACATCATGCACAATCGGTGCGACGTCTTCGCGCGGCGTAAATCTACGCCCCTCTTCTTTAGTTTGCTACTACTTGCATGCCTTTGGCCCGGGAGCACCAGCGGGCAGACAGGGAGGCTCATCGATCGCGAGCCATTCGATCAAATTACCCTGAAGACAAGCGGCGAGGTCATTGAAGTTTATCCGCTGGATCTACCCGACCGAGTTGTACCTCCCGCAGAACAGCGCAAGGGGGAAATCCGCATCCGTCGTGTACTTGACGACGATGAGTACGACATCAGTTGGTCAGAAATTGAATCAATTGCCCTCTTCGAACGTCGTGTCCTGGAGCAAGCAACAGCGAGCTGGGAACAAGCTGGAAATTTTGACGGAGCATTCCAACTATTTTATTTCTTGCAGCGCCGATACCCGAATCTCTCGGGATTACTTGAAGAGCAAAAGCGTTATCTGGCCTTTAACGCCAAGGTGCTGCGGGATCAAAAGAAATACCACCAGGCATTGTCTACGATTGAAGAACTCTACAAGCTTGATTCAGAGTCTGCGGCGGCATCACAAGGGTTGAATTCCATTGCGACGGATCTGGTAGAGATCTACCGCACTAAAGACGACCTCACATCCGCAAAGACGTTGATGCTACGCCTTATGCAGACCTATGGAGAAGACAAACTACCCGGTTTGCGGCAAGTCCGTGATGAGCTGGATGGCCTTGCTGCAATTAAGCGAGATGAAGCACAAGCGCTCGTGAAAGAAGAACGGTTCCGGGAGGCATTTCAGGTTTGCAACGAGATGCTCGTTATCTGGCCCAATGTCGCCGGAGGCCGTGAGCTGGCCCAGAAAATTTCCGAGTTGTACCCTCTTGTTACCGTGGGGACGCACCAACTGGCTGCCGTATTTGATTCCTCACGTATTGACCACTGGGCTTCCCGACGAACTGGTCGACTCACAAAACGAATGTTACTTGAATTTGAAGGGGCGGGTCCGAAAGGCGGCCGCTACGAAAGCGCATTTGGCTCATCGGAGCAGGGTGAAGATCGACGCAGCCTGACGTTACAACTCGATACAGAAATCCGCCTGGCCGATGGATCAAAATTAACGGCTTATTCCCTATCCCAGCGTTTGCGGAACATGGCGGATCCGACCCACTCAGAATACGTATCGCATTGGGGAAGTCTCCTCGAGAAAGCGTCCGTGCTGGATGTATTCCGTCTACGCATCGATTTACGACGCCCACATGTCCTTCCCGAATCGATGCTGCAAGTCCCCATCTTTCCCGACAACATGGAGCAACAGCCGATTGCCGACGGTCCCTATCGAGTTGCAGAATCAACCCCGCAGGAAATGCGATTTCTGGCAAACAAGAACTATGAATTGGGGTCTGGTCGCCAACCCGCTGAGATTCTCGAAATTTATTATGACGACCGGGATAAAGCGCTCGCAGCACTTCAAAATGGTCTCATCGATGTACTGGACCAGATTAGCCCAGCGGACGCGCGTACGCTGCAAGGCGATCCCTCTCTGGAAATAAAACAGTATGCGCATCCCACTTTGCATCTCCTGGTCCCTAATTACGATCACGAGTTTATGGCGAGACGGAGTTTTCGTGGCGGTCTACTGCAAGCCATCAATCGAAAACGCATCTTCTCGCAGCTCGTATTGAAGGGCGAGCAGATTCCCGGTTGCGAGATCATCAGTGGTCCCTTTGCGCCAGGTGTAGGTGAAAAGGATCCACTCAATTACGCCTATGACCATGACCTGGAACCTCGCAATTATGACCCTCGCCTGTCCATGCTATTGTTTTTCATGGCAGAGTATGAGCTCCAGCAAATTGCGGAAAAACGTGGTGAGAAAGAAGGCGCGAAGCTCACCGACATGAAACCCCTTGTCCTGGGCCATCCGCGCGACCCCATGATCAAGGCAATCTGCACTGCAATCCAAGACCAACTAAAACTGCTTTCAATCCCCTGTCAGTTGAAAGAGTTGCCTGTCGGACGAACACGCGATCCAGACGGGAAGTGTGACCTGACCTACACGGAAATTGCAATGTGGGAACCCATTAATGACGCCCGCCGGCTACTTCGCCCTGATGGTGGCATCCTGGGAGATTCAAGCCAATACCTTGATCAAGCGCTGCGACGACTGGACGCGTCGCAAACCTGGACAACTGTAAGGCCTAACCTGGTCGACCTACACCAATTAACGCATTATGAATTACCTGTGATCCCTTTGTGGCAAACCGTGAATTACTTTGCTCATCGCAAGGGGTTATTAAATGTTGGTAGTTCGCCGGTCGTCCTGTATCAGAACGTAGAAAACTGGCAAATCACCCCACGAATTCCCTAGAGGTTGCATGAGCTTTTCTGTGTATCAGATTGTGAAAAACAGAGATCTCTCGGGTCGCCAGGATCTGCCTGGAAACGGGCAAACTCGCGTCGGCGCGACGGCTCATTCGACACGCAGGCGGTACTCTTGTTGCGCGCTGCTACTCTTCTTACTGCTGACTGGATCAGAAACGCAGAGTTTGGTGAGTCAAGAGATTTGGGACTATTCTCCCTACCGCATTCGCGTATTGCTGGCCGTTGAGGAAACTTCACGGCTGACCGCGAGGCGTACCGAGCAGGTAGCCCGAACACTCCAAGAACGTGCGCGGGTCTGGGCGGGACCAACCTTGAAACTTTTTGTTTCCAAAGCACCTGCGCAGCTGCATGCAGATGCACTTTACCACATGGATCAGATTACGCAGGACCAAATTGCCGAACACTGGATCAAGTGGGACAAGGATGACGACACCGAAGAGACGTTGTCTGGTGACAAAGTCATACTGGTGTCGATCCGCGACATCAGCAACAGGTTTCAGATCCAAGCGCGAGAGCTGGACTGCCGCACTAGATTCTGGGGCCCCAGAATCAATCGGTTCATCACTCAACCACTGCAAGTTGCCCACGAAGCATTTGCCGCACTGACAGACGCTTTCGCACCACTGGCTCGCATTGAACGGATAGAAGGAAAAACCGCGTTCTGTCGCGTGCGTGCAGGAGGACTCATTCAAGAAGGTGAATCTTCTCCGATTGCAATCGGCCGGGGTGACGTACTGCGCCCGATGTATCGGCGCAATAATCGTGAAGGCCAGCCGATTCTATTGCAGGCAATTCCATGGACGTTTCTGCACGTCGCAACCAATACTGGAACCGTGTTGAACTGTAATGTCCATACAGGAATTCGCAGTCCACTCCGCGGCCGCAGCACCTCAAGAACGCAGCGATATGGCCTGGGAATTCGCCCAGTCCATGCCCGCACACAACTTCAGTTGACTTCTACCAATGACACGGCTCAATCGCTAACTGGCTACGACATCTACTCCAAGGATCCCGTACTGGCAGCGGCTGATGCCCCGCCCGCCAAACAACCCAAGCAACTACCGCCATATTTTGGGCGCAGCGACTGGCGTGGCATCGTCGATATCCCGAAAGGAAAAATTCCTCTTCGCATCATTTACGTCAAGAACGGCAACAACCTGCTGGCAAGGCTTCCGATCGTTCCTGGATTGGAGAACCTGCAAATCGCGGAGATGCGGAACGACGATCCACGTTTGCTCGCTGAAGACTATACACGTCAAATTCACGCCCGCGTCATCGGACTGGTAACTGCTCGCCAATTGATTGTTGCCCGGGTAGAACAGCGAATAAAGGATGAGAAACTTGACGAGGCAAAGACTCTCGTAGAGGAACTCCGCCAACTGGCCACACGAGATGACATCGCAGCGATGATTGAGGATTACCAAAATCGCGTTGCTACTGAAATCGACCGATTCCCAGCGACAAAAAGCCGTTCGCGTCAAGACCTGAATAACACGCAGGGAAAAATTGACCGTCTATTTAGCAATGTCCGCGCCCTCTTGGACCAGTTTCTTGACCCGAATCTGGTAGAGGACCTGGAACAAAAAATTGCGACCGGCGATGTTGGCGACTCAACTGAGACCAGCTCAGAAGACACTGCAGAACCGGCGGCAGACGAAGAAGAACAAAAGTCGGCGGAACCAGCAACAGAATCAACGCCCTCGCCAGTTGAAGAGTCAGAGGACGCGTAGCGGGCCACTTCACTACTGGCCGAAAAGAAATCCAGGGAAGCTGAAGAGATACTTGCCTGCTTGGATGCGAGAAGATCTGCCCTGGACGTCAAACGGTTATCGCGAGGCTCCACATGCTGAACCTCGTAGACAGCGTCCGAAGGTTTCAGGGGGCAATAGGCTGCCCTGGCTTTACCACCTGTACCTGATCACTCGACTCCGTAAGCAGAATGTGACAATTTGCGGCAAGATCCGTAAAAGTCTGCTCGAGGCCAGATGGCCAGATCACGACAAGCTGTTTTACCTGCGCCGCATCCGCCAGCCCGAAATGAACAACTAATGGAGCCTGGGACATAAAGGTATTTGCCGGGTAGCACTCCCGAGTTATCTGCCGATCTCCAACCGTCGCAACAAGCCGCGTCCCAATCCCCAGACGATTACTTTGACGCCCTCGCAAAGTAACCCGCAGAAAGTTCTGTGGAATAAACCGGTTCTCATAAATCAAGAGTGGGCCGCCGCCTGCTTGGCGCACAACCAGGTCAAGCATTCCGTCATGATTTACATCCATCGCGACAGATGCTCTCCCGTCGCCATCGCTGTCAGCACCACCGATATGGCTGACATCCAGAAAATCGCCTCCAGCGACATTCAGGAACAGGCGATTCCTTTCAAAGGCACTTAAGTTGTGCTGCTGGCGAATCTTAAACGGAGCCCCCACCCAAAACTCTCCCAGCTCCTCATCAACTGCGCCCGGCTGAGCCAAATCACAATCCGCGTTGCATGGCTGTGACACGACAGCCAACCAGAGGCAGTTTCACCCGTCTGGTTTGGTGCGATCACGACTCATATATCCCGCAGTGGCAAACAAATCGAGCCAGCCATCGTTGTTGAAATCTGCGAGTGTTGGACCCCATGCCCATCCTACGTCGTGGATCTGGAGTCTTGCTGCCTGTGCGTCAAAACTGAGTTCACCATTGTTTTGGTAGAACTCACTACCAGAAATCAGTCGATCGAGTTTGTCAACAACCTCGTCCGGGTAAATGCCCTCCGGCAAGTTACCAATCACTCGGCTGCCTGCCTTGGAGTACATTCCACCGAGGTACAGATCGATGTGACCGTTGTTATCAATATCACCTGTGGCAATTCCCATAGACCCGAAATCATCCGTATTGGGATCGACGTCGACTTCCTCAAATGTGCCGTCTTGGCGATTGACATACAGTATTCCATCACCGAACTCGTTGATCACATAAAGGTCGGGCCAAGAGTCGTTGTTGGCATCGAACCAGGCAGATGAAAACACCACACGCCCGCCACCATCGGTACCAGCATGTTGAGTCACATTTTCAAATTTCCAATCACCCAGATTACGCAACAACAGATTGCGTATGGGGCTGTCAAAGACATCTTCAATCCAGCTTTTCGGCGCACCACCGCTACGGTGAACGTATAAATCAACCAAACCATCTCGATCGTAGTCCGCGACCGTAATACCACCGAATTCTTCTCGAGCCTCTACAGCACCACCGCCTGTCATCTGGTAGTAACTCGAGGCAATCTTCTTATGGACAAATCGCTTGCCTCCCTCGTTTTTCCAGATGTCACCTCGCGAAAAAACGAGATCCTCCCATCCATCGTTGTCCAAATCCACAAACACCGCATGGATTCCGCGTACTTCTCGATAACGTGCTGCGTCAAGTCCCATCTCTTGTGTCACATCTCGAAACCCACCTCCGACGAGTCCCTGGTAAAGGCACAATACATCAGGTTCCGCAGGTGGATTTCGACCATCCGTGATCAGCAAATCAACGCAGTTGTCTCGATTAAAATCACATGCGTAAATTCCCCCCGGGTTTTCTTTTTTCAGTGTCTCGTTCCAGTTGTCGTAGAATCTGCTGCTATCAATCCCGAGATCGGCTGCG